>CAMVGV010000011.1 GCA_947167135.1 uncultured Lachnospiraceae bacterium | reverse complement strand
GAAGCGCCATAGATATGTACCGGACAGGCAGGATGCCCGTCCGAAAGTGATGCTACTATATCAGAAAGGGAAAGCAAAATCAAGGGTGTTCTTTACCAAATTGTTATAGGATAGAATATAAGATTCTTCGCTTCGCTCAGAATAACACGAACTTAACGGCATTGGTAACCGTTTGGTCTTTTTGAAATAAAAAAGTACAGGGGTGCCATTATCTTGTGTTCCTCCTGAAAGACTATTTGCAAGGTAAATAGTCAAAATACAATTGATTTGGGGGACATCTTATAACGGGCAAAAAGCGAAGCGTTTGCGAGTTTAACCAGAATGAGAAAGCAAATGAATGGCGTCATTGACGAAAGCCACGTTTGCATTTACCCCGGATCAAAACAGCTGCCACAGTTATCAGTGTGATGAGTGACATTATATCTGCCGCTTTCTGCAGCAGGGTTCCCTGGTAATAAATGAAAGCAGACTCCGTTCCGGATGTATATACCCTGATCCTGCCGTTGTCGCCGCTGCCGTCAAGCATAAGAGGCTTCCCCTCCTCATCCTTTGCGGCATAGCCCAAATAATATACAAAGGGAACATCCAGATATTCCGAACCCCCGGCATCCACAGTCAGGGTATTTCTACTGCGGACGACCTCTCTCTTCTGCCCCTTGTCATCAAAGGCGTATCCGCTGTAACGCCCGAGCTTACCGCGCTTTTCCACCGTTATCGGCAGCCACTCCCCGCCTATCACGGTGCAAGTGTACTCGGTCACATCATAGTAATCGTCCGAGTAGGAATAGTAGCCCTCCTCAGTCCTGTTAATATTGCATACTGCGGAAACAGCCATTACAGCCAGAACGGCAATGACCGCCAGCTTCTTTCTTTCACCCGCAGCCTTTTCAATATATATACCTGCCGCAACAGAGAGTAAAAGGCAGGCCATTATAAAAAGCCTCCAGGGAAACTGTACGCTCATTACATATCTTTCGAGCCTTTTCCAGGGGAAGAACCCGGTGGTGCAGAGCATAAATATAAGTCCTGCCGCCAGCGCCAGATCCGCAAAGCGGATAAGCCTGTCCCCGGCGTGCCTTATCAAGAGAGCCGCAAAAACAAGAAGGATCAGGGCGATCCCCATCCTCCCCACTTTATTCTCAAATATCTCCCTGAGTAAGAGCTTTTCATAGCCAACGTCAAATTTCGCGATCTTATACTTGAATTCCGTAGTCCGTATCTGTTCCAAAAAGGGCAGCCAGTAAAACGCGGTAAGTAAAAGGGTAAGCAAAGCCGCAGCCATAAGCCTCAGGAGCTTCGCGGGCTTCCCGGTAAAGCTTCTAAAATTAATAAGAACATAAAACACACAGAGAATGATACAAAACACCGTACTCAGGGTATGACAAAGAAGGACTCCGGACATTCCGGCTATCAGGAGGCCGGGATTCTTAAAATCCTTTTCGGAGAGATCAAATAGCCCCGCAGCTACTAACGGCAGGAAAATAAAGGCCGTATACTCCCCGACTGCCGCTCTCGTATAGATATCGTCGATATGATACTGGCACAGGGTATAGGCTGTTGCGGCAATAAGTGCGGATGTGCTTCTTCCGGTAATATAATACACGGAGAAATACATGGATATAAATGCCGCTATGATGCAAAAGCCCACGAAAATATGAAAAGACAGATTTATTCCGACCCCCGCTGCGCGGAGAAGCGCAGGAATGTAGAGAAGAAAGTCAGGATAAAACATGGAGCTGGCATAACCCTCTCCACCGAAAAACAGCATATTTACCCGCAAAAAGGGAAGTCCGTTTAAGATACCGGTCTTCAGAGCCTCGATACGCAGAAGATGGTAATCAATGTCATGCCCCTGTATGCAGTTCACCGTAAAGAGGGGAAGACACGCGAAAAACAGGGTGATGAGTGACACCGCAAGAATAAAGCCCCGGCTAAAATCACTATTTTCTTTTGAGGATAAGATGGATCTCAGATGCAAATTCATTTTTGTCTACCGTAAGCTGCAGCTCATCTATCATCTTCAGGAATTTCGGTGCAAAGTAGTCCTTTAAGGCGGCATTGCCGTTCTGCTCAAGGCTCACGCAAAGCATCCTGTAAAGATCCATCATGTCTGAACCGAATTTCCAGCTCGCAAGCTCCTCAAAGCCCATTCTGTCCGCCATAAAGGAGAGTGATTCATCAGAAAACAGGTGGGTATGGGTGCCGCCGGCATGTCTGTTATAGCACTTCTGATGGGAGGCTTCAAACACGCAGCTCATTGAAAACATGGGAACCGAGAGATAGACATAGCTTACATTTTTGTTTTCCTTTATTGCTTCCAGTATTTCATCAAGATTTATGATATGCTCGAAAACCCCGATAAAGGAAAGCACATTGGCTTCTGTGCTTTTCAGTATTCCGGGAATATCCACGCTGTCTGCCTGCGATAAGATCTTTTCCCCGTTCATCCTGTTGGCAAATTCCACCTGGGCTCCGGATATCTCTATGCCGGACGCCTCTGCCTCAAGCTTTCTCATCGCACCGACAAAGTAGCCGCTCCCCGCACCGTCATCGAGAAGCCGGATCTTCTCTTTTGAGAGCCCGTCCTTTTTAAGCTCTTCCAGCAGAAACTCCGCCTTTGGTATGTAAATGGTATTCAGACGGTTTTCGTATCTTTCCCTGTCTTCTTCGGAGTAGTTATTCTCATAAGTATCCTCGAGGTAAACCCGGTTCGCAAAGTCCTCCGTATCTTCTTTAGCGCTGTTAAGGTGCCCGCACTTTTTGCAGAGATAGTACTCCATTCTCTGGCTTTTATAAAGGGGTTCACCCTCTATGGGAGCGTGACAGATCTTGCAGTGCTCCCTTTTTTTCTGGATAATCAGGGCATCCGCCTGCCGCGCCGACATTTCGAGCATTTTATCATTATGCTCGAAAAAATCGCTCTTTATCGCCAGCAGATTGCCAAGGGGTTTCCCGTATTTTCTGTTCTTCATAGCTTGTAGCTTTCGTTCCTTTCTGTTTCTGAAAAGATCCTTCGCTTCGCTCAGGATGACATTGTGCCCCACAACTTCTCTGTCATTCTGAGGGCGTAGCCCGAAGAATCTTCCCCTCACATCCGTATCCATCCCGGCAGGGTATGCACCTCGCTGTCCTTTTCCTTAATATACTCCCTCGGGTATATTACCCTGCAGTCCTTTCTTTTATCAAGAAGCCCGGCCCATTCGGAAAAGGTGGAATTCGCAGTGATAAGGCAGAGGCTCTTACTCATAAGGAGCATATCAATATAGCTTTTTTCCCCTGTATTCCCGCTCACTGCGCGTTTTTCCGGCAGCCAGTCAAAGGCAGAATTGATGAAATCCTTGTCATCGGAAAAGATATAGAACCTGGGGTTTTTACAGATTTCCCGGGCTTTTTCGACCGCATTTCTGTAATAGTCCATGCCAAGATTGATAAAGGCTTCCGTATAGCCGGGATTCAGGTAATCCCCACGTCTCACATGAATGGATACGGAAGCTCCCTCCTCTATCTCCCGCAGAAGCCCGAGATTCTCCTCACCTATATCCCCGGCCTTTTCTGAAAAGGAAAGAGCCCTCCTTAGATGATCAAGGTTATCCTTATAATAGGCTTCATCCAGGAAATATCCCGTGATATAGAGATTACGTCCCTTAGGAAGATCATCTATCCTCTCCTTTAGTACGTTCTTTGTCTCCCGCCCGGTCTCGCTGCAGCGGTTTCTCTCAAAATGCTTCCCTGCACAGAGCCTTGTCAGCCGGTTAAAAATGTAAGCCGCCCTGCCTGTCTGGGGTACGGTCCCGGAGCAGCAGTAGGTTTCAAAGGCCGTTGCCTTTTCAAAAATGAAATCGGGATTGTCGTCCCTCTTAAAAAGCTTTTCAAGCTCAAAGCCCTGATGGGCATCATTCCAGCTGTACCAGGAAATATCCGCTAGAACCCGTTCCTCCGGATACCTGTTTCGAAGATAAGTATAAAAGGCATACTGGAACATCTGGTTTCCGAGTCCGCTTGTAAAACGCTGAATATACATTTAATCCTTCACCTGCCCCTCCGGAAGGGCTTCTTCCCGGGCTGTAGCTTTGCGCCTTTTTACGCGCCCGAATTTCAAATGCAGATAGTATCTGAGATACGGGAAAAACATATCCGCAGTCTCCTTTGAGGGATGCTTTACGAATACCGAAAGAGCGGTTTTGAATTCCTTAGCCGCTCTCGGAAAAGCCGCCTCCGTAAGCCCGGCGTTTTCCTCGACCCATTCCATCATCCTTCGCTTCAGGTCGCATTCCTCTATAAGGTAATTCCGTTTAAGCTTCCTCGAATTCCAGCTTTCCCCGCCTTCCTTTTCTACGTATCTATGGGCGACCATTATATCGTCGAACCTGAATATCTTACCCTGAAGAAGGATAAAGGTAAATATCACTCCATCATCTATAAAGTCATGTGCCCGGTAAAGTATGGTATAGTCAAGCTTTCCGTTATGATAGAAATTTCTGCATACATTGCCTGCGGTCTGTCCGGGCCAGGGTCCCGCCTCCTGCCAGTTCCCGAAGGTATAGTCCCCGCTCCAGCCGTAAAGCTCCTCCTGCCGTTTATTCTCTATCGGCTCGCTTTTCTCGCCTATGAGGCGGAAGGAACAGGTGGTTCCCATATATTCCTTATGTTCCTCAAGAAAAGCTACCTGCTTCTGAAGCTTATAAGGATCCGTCCAGAAGTCGTCACCCTCTATATAGGCAAGGTATTCGCCCTTTGCCTCCATTGAGGTCTGATAAACATTTAAGGTTACCCGTCCCAGATTTTTTTCACGGAACAGAAGCTTCATCCGTCCCGGATATTTCCTGTCGTACTCCCTTAATATCTCCCGGGTATTGTCCGTGCTGCAGTCCTCACCGACGACTATCTCAAAGTCGAAATCCGTTTTCTGCATAAAGATCCCGTCGAGACACTCCCTTAAGTAGGGCTCATGATTATATGTTATTAAAATGACTGAAAGCTTCGGATTCAAAATAATTCCTTCTTATCCACCGGATATACGTTTCCGTTCTCCACGCGGTAAATATACTCGCAGTTTTTAATCGTAGTCAGGCGGTGGGCGATGATTATAAGAGTCTTCTTCCCGTGAAGCCGCTCTATCGCCTCCATTACGGCAGTCTCCGTTTCGGAGTCGAGGGCGCTGGTAGCTTCGTCTAAGACCAGTATCTCGGGATTTCCGTATAAAGCGCGGGCAATGCCTATTCTCTGCCTCTGTCCGCCGGAAAGCCTTACCCCTCTTTCTCCAACCTCCGTATCCAGCCCCTCAGGCAGGGAACGCACAAAGGAGGATAGCTGCGCTTCATCCAGCGCCTCCCATACCTTATCCTCATCGATCTCCTTATCATCAATACCGAAAGCCACATTTTTCCTTATACTCTCATCCGCAAGGTAAATGGCCTGGGGGATATATGCCAGCTTTTTTGCCCATTTTAAGGGATATTCGTGGACATTCATGCTTCCGTACATAACCCTTCCATCCCCCGGGTAAAGGATCCCGAGTATCACATCCGCCAGGGTCGATTTCCCGGCGCCGCTCTCTCCTATAAGGCCGATGGAGGTTCCCAGAGGCACATTGAAGCTCACTCCCTTTAGAACGTCATTATCGGTTTTCGGATATCTGTAGAACAGCTTCTCCACCCGGATCTCCGAAGGCTCCGCGCTATGCCGGGCTCCGTCATCCGGATCCTCTATCACCACGTTTTCCATATCCTCTGTCTCCTTCAGGTCGTGGTAAATGAGATCTATGGAGGGCTTCAGGAAGGTGATATTATTCAGATAGTTACTAACCTTCCCCACGGAGGGCAGCAGCTTAAAGGCCGCCACGGCAAAGGACGCAAGGACAGGCAGCAAGGTATTTAGATCCGTCCCCGTCATAAGCTTATATATTAGCACCAGCATGATGGCTGCGACAGTGATGGTCTCTATGATATATTTCGGGATGGTCCCGAAGAAATTGGTATTTATGAGGGCTGTCATTTTCTTGTTTCCGCAGGAAACAAAGCTGTCCACAAAATACCTTTCCCTGTGGAGGATCTTTATATCCTTGACGGCTCCAAGAGCCTGGTTTATGGCCTGGTGCATGCGTCCGTCGTACTCCTGGTTCATCTTCCCGTAGGAGTGTACCTTTTTCTTTGTAAGTATACGGAAGGATGCCATGCAGATAAGGAGAAGCCCCGCCACAGTGCAGGACATCATAGGATCACTTACCAGAAGGTAGATCACGAGTAAAAGAGACAGAAGGATCTCACTCATTACATTCAGAAATGACAATATCAGCTGGAAAAGCCTGTCCGTGTCCAGCATTATATTCCTTATCATATCCGAGGTATTGTGATCCAGATGATAGGTATAGGGTTTCTTAAGGTAGCAGTCGATAAGCCTCCCCGCCACCTTCAGCTGGTTATTGTAGATAAAGGAATACTGGAAATAGTAGAGAACCGAGAGATACAGGTTCTTTAGAAAATACAGCACGATTATTACGATCACCAGAAATATGAAAAAGCCGGAAACGCTCTTCATATTGAGCGCATTATAAATTGTTGAAAGCACGCCGTTTTCCGTGACCACCTCCGGCGTGGAGATAAGCTGGATAAGGGGCATGATAAGGGACACCCCGAGAAGCTCGAGCGAAGCACCGATAAAGATGCATACCATAAGGAGAACCATACGCCTCTTCTGCGATGCATTAAATATATAATTAAGCTTATTTAAAATATCCTTCAAATCTGTCTCCGATAAGCTTCATTATCTTCTTTCTGTTCATTCCGGGATAAAAATACTTTTCAAGCTTCGCGCTTTCCTTATGCTTTTTCCCCGTTTTTTCCGAAGGGTCGTAAAGAAAGATCCCCTCTCCCGGGATCCGGAACAAAACATTGCTGTCCACGGGCCTTAATGAAAGACCGAAGCTTTCCTTTATCTTAAAGGGCAGTATCTCCGATGAATAAAAGCATCCGTCCCTTAATGCCTGATCCCGCCTTTTAAGCCCATAGATATCCGACTGAAAGGGCAGCGCCTCGTTTTCAAAATACGGATCATATTTTGCCCCCGATTCCTCATAAAGGGAAAAGCAGTACTCCCTCTTTTTCCCGAGACTTAAAGGCACCTGCAGATCAGTAACCGCCTCATTCGTGTGCTCCCCTTCATCAAAGAAATTTGTCGTGTAGGATATCCTGGGATAAAACCAGGTCTTCCCCTCTTCGATGGCATATTTCAGGGCATACTTAAGCCAGGAGGAGCTTCCCCATTCCGCTGCGGGCGCGGGCATTCCGTTCCCGTGGAGATCCTCCCCGTCATGCTCATTAAGCCAGCTCCTGAAGGCGATCCACTCATCCTTTGTCCAGGCCTGGCCCCAGCTTGACGGAAAGCGGAAATAATAATTGTCGTACCCGTCATCTGCCGCATCAAAGGGAAGACGGGCAAAAACATTGAATTTATGGCTGTAAAGCGAAACCCCGGCAACCTGCCCGTCTCCTGAAACCTTATCCAGCGCAGCGCAGGCATAATGGTAAAACAGCGGAGAAACAAAGAGATCGTCCTCCAGCATAATGATGCTTCCGAATTCCTCTGTCAGATCCCCAAGTCCTAAGATATGCTTTTTTAAGCCGAGCCTTTCGGGATGGGTAATGACCCTTTTTTCTCCCTGCTCCCAGGAAAAGGCCTCTGCCGTTTCAATGACCTCTGTACTATCGCTTTTATCTATGCTTATGACCAGAGTGATGTCTGAAAAACCGCTGTAATCCGCACTTTCCAGACTGTTTAAAAGGCGCTTCAGTGCCTTATCCCTGTTGTACGCCACGACCACTATGGCAGGCTTCATACTCATTCCCGGATGTCCTCCGTAAGCTTCCGTACATCACTGAAGTCCTCTATGTGGGAACGGATCCACTTCTCATCCTTCTCCCACCACTTCAGTTTGAGGAGCTTATCCCTCTCTTCCTCTGAAAACCTGTATCTTATCGTTCGTGCCGGAACCCCCGCATTTATGCTGTACGGCGGCAGTTCTCCCTTTACCACCGCTCCCGCGCCGACCACGGCTCCGTCCCCGATCTTCGCCCCGTCAAGTATGGTTACGTTGTTTCCGATCCAGACATCACTTCCGATCGAAATACGTGCCGTATCGTCATTATAGGTTTTTTCACGGGCATAGCTGAAGCCGAAGATCCTTTCAGGATCGGTAAAGGCCGGGTGCAGAGCTGCAGCACCGTTAAGTGGATGGCCGCCCACCGCAGTGGTCACATTGACCCCGATGGAGGTATAGTATCCGATATCGGTATGGGAAAAGTTCCCGTTATTATTGATATATGAGCCGTATCCCAGACGACAGCCGTGTATCTCCGTATTTTTCCCGAGATAATTATGCCCCTCTACCAGGGAATCCTTTGAAATATAGGAGCCCTTCTTGAAGATGCTCTGTGTGGAGCATTCCAGGAGGAAGCTCTTCACGGGATATAAAAAGCACCTGTACAGGCTCTGCGCCAGTGATGTAATGTGTCTAAGCAGTATCATGTGTAGTATCTCTTCTGTCCGCGCATTTTCCTCTGGACTTTTCTGATCATATATTTCAGGCCGTCCGGGAAATGATCCATCCCGAACTGCTTGATATCAAGCCAGAGAGTCTTCAGCTTCAATGCTGCCCCTTCCGGCACTGCTATTCCGTGTTCTTTTCTCAAAGCCAGGCTCTCCAGATAGGTATCCTTCAGCCTCAGACTGGATTTTCCGTCCTTGGTGACCTTTGCGACCACAGTATTGCTGTCCTTAAATGTGCAGCCCTTCTCATAAAGTGTCAGAAGGAAGTCATAGTCTGCCGCAATGGGATATTTCATCCTGAAGGGATATTTCAGCAGAAGCTCCCTTCTCACAAAAACGCTCTGGTGGGAAAAGGGCATACGCTCCTTTATAAGCTCCGGACATTTCCTGAAATAGTGAAGCTCGCCGAATTCCTCTTCCACCGTATCCCCGTAGATAAGGTCTGCTCCTCTGTGATCCTTATCCTTAAAGATCTTTTCCAGTGTACCTGCAGAAGCAAAGCAGTCTCCGCCGTTCATAAAGTTTATGAATTCGCCCTCTGCGGAAAGTACCGCCGTATTCATGGCGTCATAAATACCCTTGTCTGCAGCGGAGATCACCGTAAATTTAATCCCCTTTGATTCAAAGACCTTCTCCCACCTTTTTACCTTGATCAGTGTTCCGTCGACAGATCCGCCGTCCTTTATGATGTACTCAAAATCCGTATATGACTGATCGAATACCGAACGAATGGTGGAATTAATATGCTCTTCTTCATTGTAGCAAACGGTGATAACGGATATCAATTCTTAAGTACCTCGTAGAGCTTTGCAACTATGGGCTCCCACCTGAAATCATGCCAAGCGTAGTCTGCGATCTCCGCAGCCCTGCTGCCCCAGTCCGCTTTTGAATTCATTAGCCGGACAAAGGCATCGGAGAGCATGGTTATATCATCCGGCGGCACAATAAAGCCGAATTTCCCGTCATTATAAATATCCCTTCCTGCGGGTACGCCCGTGGTGGTAACCAGGAAATCCCCGTTTGACGCGGCTTCCAGCAATACTATCCCGAAGCTTTCACTCCTTGAGGGCAGTACGAATATCTTTGCCCTGCGGTAATACTCCTTTAATCTCTCCTTATCCCTTATCTCTCCCGTGAAGATGATCCTGTCCTTCAGATACTCATGCTTTGCCAGAAAATCGTTTATAAAAGATCTGAAGCTCTTTTCCACGGGTCCCACCAGTACAAGCCTCCATTCATTTCCGCCTGCCGCTCCTGCAAAGGCCTTAAGGAGCACATCGGTGGCCTTGGGATAGGTTCCCAGATTTCCCACCGTGAGTATGATATCCTCTTTATTGAAATCCCGCTCACTTTCCTTCCCCTCGGCGTAGAAGCCGTTCGGAATGTATATCACCTTGCTGCCGTATTTCTTTATAAGCTTTTCGGAAAGTACCGTGGTCTCGACGGAGATCACATCCGCAAGATCCATGGTGCGTCGCTTTATGAAGCCCACCGGATTCGGCATAAAGAGCCGTTTATAACCCTTCAGATCCATATCCAGCTTCAGATATCCCTTTCCGCTCCTCTTCTTTCTGAATTTATAGATAAGAAGAAAAAGGAAGGAGGAAAGATTAAGGTGGTACACATTCAGTACATCGATTTTTTCCGCATTGTCCCACACGTATCTCATTCCGGATAAAACCGGGGAAAATCCGTTACCGGGAAGAAAGCGCATTTTGAGCCCGCCGACCTCTTTATTGAGGTAGGGGTAGTTCTCCTCGTTCTTCATACTGACCATGGTGGATTCCACCCCATAGTCACGGTGCAGGATATATGGTATCATCCCCACGTCCTTCAGGAGATGCACATTTTTCATTCGCAAGAAAAGTGTGACGAAATTCATTCTGACTCCCTTTTGTCATTCTGTGTGCCCACCTTGTCCTTCTGTGTGCCACACCTTGTCCTTCTGTGTGCCCACCTTGTCCTTCTGTGTGCCACACCTTGTCCTTCTGTGTGCCACACCTTGTCATTCTGTGTGCCACACCTTGTCATTCTGAGGGCGCAGCCCGAAGAATCTTTCTTTTCCGGATGAAAGATCCTTCATTTACTCTAAAAGATCCTTCGCTGACGCTCAGGATGACAACAGCAGATCCTTCGCTGACGCTCAGGATGACAACAGCAGATTCTTCGCTAACACTCAGGATGACAACAGCGGATCCTTCGCTCAGGATGACAGCTACGCTTCACGTATCGACATAATAAGATCATAAACCACCCTCTCCGCGTAGCCTAAGCCCCAGCAGATATCAAATATCCGGTCCTCGATCACATTGGTTTTCAGGTAATACTTATTATATATCCTGAAGCTGTCCCTGAAATGATGAAAGGCCGCGGCTTTACTGGATCTGTAGATCTTTTTTATACTGGCGGAGTGGAGATGGTCATAGCGGCACCGGGTAAGAACCCCCGTTTTATAGCCATGGGCACGGAAACGCCGCGCAATGATGATCTCCTCCGAATAGAGGAAGGTTCTCTCGTCAAAGCCCTGAACCTCCTTAAATTTCCCGGCATCCACCGCGAAGAAGGATCCCTCAACGACCCCGGCCTCCGTAAACTCCTTATCCGACCCCTCAAGCCCTGAACGTATCCGTTTCTTGTCAAGGTTAAAAAGGATAAGGAATAAGCTCATAAGCACTCCGGGAAAGCCCGGCAGATCCCACACATTATAGCCCTGCCTCACAAGAGGAGCCACGGAAGCAAAGCCCGGATTCCTGTCCAGCGCTTTTACCATTTCTTCCGCCGTGTCCTCCGTAAAGAATACGTCCGGATTGGCAAAGAAAAGGATATCGGGCTTGAATTGCTTAAGTGCGAAAAGCGCTCCGCTGTTGTTCCCTGCGGAATAGCCACCGTTCTCCGCTCTTTCGATAACGGAGACCTTCCCGTCCTCTTCCTGTTTCAGCCGCTCATAGGAGCCGTCCCCTGATGCATTGTCCACGACCACGATATTATCGAGGACGCTGTAACCCCTGACCTTATTCAGAAGCTCCAGAGTACGGCTGCTGTCTTTATAGTTTAAGATGATCAGTGTTGTCTTCATAATTACTGTGATAAGATTCTTCGCTTCGTTAAGATTCTTCGCTTCGCTCAGAATGACAGGAGCGCAGCCCTTTGTCATCCTGAGGAGCGCTACATTTTGTCATCCTGAGGAGCGCAGCGACGAAGGATCTTTCGCTTCGCTAAGATTCTTCGCTTCGCTCAGAATGACAGACGCGCAGTTCTTTGTCATCCTGAGGAGCGCTACATTTTGTCATCCTGAGGAGCGCAGCCCTTTGTCATCCTGAGGAGCGCAGCGACGAAGGATCTTTTTCATATCATCTCCAGTATAGTCCTGCATAAATGCTCCCAGCTAAAGCGTTCGGCGTCATCAAGTATATTCTTCCTGAAGTCCGTATTCCCGTCCTTCAGCTTATAGAACCTTTCAATCCCGTCCCTCAGGGCCGCTGCGTCCCCGGGCTCCGTAAGTACCCCCGTGACTCCGTCGGTGACCACCTCTGGCAGTCCCCCGACCCTTGTGGCTATAACCGGCTTTTCGAAGCCGAAGGCCATCTGGGCGACGCCGCTCTGGGTGGCGTCAATATAGGGAAGCACCACGGCGTCGCAGTTCTCGAAATAGCCCTGGATATCATTATCCGGAATATAGCTGTCCACCACGTCAACCCGGTCTCTAAGCGCTGCATCCGACAGAAGCTCCCCGTATTCTGCCCTGCTTCCTCCGAAATCCCCGGCTATAGTGAGATATACATCCGGCAGCTCCTTAAGTGCTTTGAGAAGATAGGCCAATCCCTTGTAGGGGCGGACGAGTCCGAAGAACAGCAATCTCTTTTCTGCAGAGTTTTTTTCCCTTATCTCCCCCGTCCTGAAAGCCGCATAGGTGGGGTGCATATTAACCCTGTACTTTGCATCCGGCAGTATGGTCAGGAGATCCCGGACCTCCTTTTCCGAATGAAGAATAAAAAAATCCCCCTTCGAGAGAGTGAGCTTTGTAAGGAATCTGTCCATTATAAAGCGCTCATGGGGGAACACATTGTGACAGATAAAAAGAACCGGTTTCTTAAGAAAGGTGGTAAGTATCCGGTAACAGGGCGCAAAGTATGGATGCCACCACTGTATTATCACGAGATCCGGATCATAATGGTTTACGGTAAAGGCGGTCTTTATGATATTAAAGGGATTTGCGGTGTTTATAAGAAACAGCGCGTCATCTATCTTAAACCGGTCATTGGAGTAGTCCCGCTGCTCCTGCTTAAACAGAAGCTTCGGATACTGCATTTTATATGATATTATCCGGACCTTCGCCATTTCCTTTAAGCTTCTGACCAGAAGTCCGGTATAATGGGCTATCCCGCTCTTATAGGGGTAAACCGGTCCTATTACCGCTATCCTCTTTTTCCCTGTCATCCTTTTTTATATCCTTCTCGACTCCGGCTTCAAACCGTCTCAGCCGGTACTGCACATCCTCCATTATCTTCCGGTTCGCCGCCATCAGGTCAGCCTGAAATCCCATCATAAAGGTGGTAAAGGAAAGCATGATAAGTGTACTGGCCAGGATCAGCGACTGGATATGTCCCATTCCCGATCCGTTCATAAAGAAGATCAGGAACCTTATCATTATGATCAGCCCCGCAATAAGAGGGACGAGACCTATGGCAGTAAAAAAGGTCAGGGGCCTGTACATCATATATGCCCTTATTATCGTAAGCACAGACTTCTTTATGTACCCGCTCATGCTGGAGAAAAGCCTGGACTTCCTGAGCTCCCTGTTGGTACGGACCGGCACCGAGGTTATGGCCATCCGGTTCCTTCCGGCCTGGACTATGGTTTCCAGCGTATAGGTATAATTATTGATGACATTCAGACGCAGCGCAGCTTCTCTCGAAAATGCCCTGAAACCGCTCGGTGCATCGGGAATATCGGTATTTGATGCGACCCTCACCACAAACGAACCAAGGTGCTGGAGCTGCTTCTTCACCGGCGAAAAATCCGGCGTGTCGTCGATCGGCCTCTCCCCGATTACTATCTCCGCCTTACCATCCAGGATGGGACGGATAAGCTTTTCAATATCCTCTCCGCAGTACTGGTTATCGGCGTCCGTATTTACTATTATGTCGGCACCCTCCCGAAGACAGGCATCGAGTCCTGCGATAAAACCCTTCGCAAGCCCCTTGTTATTCGGGAAATTCACCACATAGTCCACGCCCCAGTTCTTTGCCACCTCTACGGTATTGTCCCGGCTTCCGTCATTTATTATCAGAACCTCTATCTCGTCTATGCCGTCAATATGCTTCGGCAGGTCGTTTAAGGCTATCTCCAGTGTGTCCGCCTCATTAAGGCAGGGGATCTGTATAATGAGCTTCATCAGGTCATCTCCTTGGCAATGTACATCGGGCGGTTCTTTGTTTCCAGATAGGTCTTGCTCAGGTACCAGGCTGCTATACCGAGGAAGAACAGGTTAAGGGAGGAGAAAAAACCGATAACCCCTATAATAAGCGGCACCATCGGCCAGATACCAAGATAAAGAAATATCCCTCCAACCACAGAAAAGACAAAAAACAGAAATGTCAGGATCCCTCCGGTCCAGGACATCATCTCCAGTGGAAAGGTGGAAAAGGCAATGATCCCCTCTATGGCGTAAATAAGGAGCTTCCAGAAGGACCACTTTGTCTCTCCCGCCACACGTTCGATATTTTCAAATTCCAGCCACTTTGTCCTGAAGCCTACCCAGCCGTATATACCCTTGGTAAAGCGGCAGTAATCTCCCATGGAAAGAACCGCATCCGTCATCTGTCTTGTCATTATGCGGTAATCTCTGGCACCGTCCACCACCTCTGTTGCGCAGATCCTGTCCATCAGCCGGTAAAAACGCCTCGCAAAAAATGAACGAATAAGGGGCTCCCCCTTTCTCGTGACCCTTCTCGTGGCAGCCGAGTCATAGCCCTCATTTACCACTGCTTCATACATTTCGGGGAGAAGTGCCGGCGGATCCTGCAGATCCACATCCATACAAACCACATAGTCTCCCTTTGAATTTTCAAAGCCTGCGTAAAGTGCGGCTTCTTTTCCGAAATTTCTCGAGAATGAGATATATCTTATACAGGGATCCTTCTCCGCAAGCTCCTTTACTAGGGACAGAGTCCTGTCCTTAGAGCCGTCGTCCACAAAAATAAGCTCAAAGGAGGTGTCGGGATAGCTTACCCTGAATTCCTCCATGGTCTTATGCATTTCCTTGTAGAAGAAGGGGATTACCTCCTCTTCATTCCAGCACGGTACTACTACACTTAAAAGCTTCATCATAAATCCTTAATCTTCGGGTTTCTTTCGTATCACATCACCCTTTTCGGGTCTTTCGGAAAAGCTTACAAAGAGCTCTTCCTTTGGGTGCGGCGCACTTTCCGCCTCTCCTCTTTCCGGGGAGTAAATGGATCTGACCACGGCGTCAACATTCCTAAGATCCCTCTTCATTATCTCCACCCGGTCACCTACGGAAAATTTGTTTTTCTGAAAGAGCCTTGCCCTGCCTTCGCTGTCAATATCCTCTGTCCGTCCCAGATATACGTACTCCTTGCTGTAGGTGGAGCCGGTGTAGATCTGGGAATCCGGTCCGGGCTTTCCGAAGAAAAATCCGGTACAGAAGTCCCTTGTGGTGCACTTCCCTATCTCTTCCCTGTAAAGAGCCTTATTGGCTTCATATTTTTCCGGTGCTTCGAAATAATCATCTATGGCGTTTCTGTATGTCCTTGCTGTCACAGCGACATAGAGAGCCGCCTTCATCCTGCCCTCCACCTTGAAGCTGTCAATCCCCGCTTCCACAAGCTCCGGTATATGCTCTATCATGCAGAGATCCTTGGAATTGAAGATATAGGTACCTCTTTCATTTTCTTCAACCGGCAGAAACTCCCCCGGTCTTGTCATTTCCGAAAGTGCATATTCCCATCTGCAGGGATGTGTGCATTCTCCGTGATTCGCATCCCTTCCCGTAAAGTAATTTGAAAGAAGACAGCGTCCGGAATAGGAAATGCACATGGCTCCGTGCACAAAGGACTCTATCTCCACAGTATCCGGAATATGCTCCCTTATCTCCTTTATTTCCTTTAAGGAAAGCTCCCTTGCCGTCACTATCCTCTTTGCCCCCTGCTCTGCCCAGAAAAGAACCGTCCTGTAATTCGTATTATTTGCCTGGGTGCTGATATGGAGCTCTGTGTCGGGACAAAGCTCACGGGCAAGGGAAAAGAGCCCGGGATCCGAGATAAGAAGGGCATCCGGCGCTAAAACATTAATGTCCCGGAAGAAGCTTTCCGCCTCTTTTATGTCATCATTGTGGGCGAAAACATTAGCGGTAATATAAACCCTTACTTTATTGTCATGGGCAAGGGCTATGGCGGTCTTAAGCTCCTCTTTGCTGAAATTTCTCGCATTTGCCCTGAGACCCAGAACCTCCCCGCCAAGATAAACGGCATCCGCCCCATAGTAAACAGCGGTCTTTAGTTCCTCCGGTCCCTTGGCCGGTATCAAAAGCTCAGGTTTTTTGTCCCTCATTATCCTTCACGGCAACGGCAATCCCGTCTCCGACCGGCAGTACTGCCGCGGTAAAACGGTCTGATGCCGTTATTTCCTTCAAAAATTCTCTCATTCTTTTATGGATGGTACGGTTTCTCCGTTCCACCGCATATCTCGATTCCAGTATATCCCCTTCCTGCAGGCAGTTATCGGCGATAATGAGTCCTCCGGGCTTTGTGAGCCTGTCAGCCTCCTTCAGGTAAAAGGGATACTGAGCCTTCGCCGCATCAATAAATACCATATCAAAGCTTTCCTGTAAAGTGGGAAGTATCTCCGCGGCATCCCCGGATATCAGCCTTATTTTACCGGAATACCCGGACTTTTCGATATTGTGTACGGCCAGGGCTATCCTTTTTTCGTAATTCTCTATGGTACATATCCTGCATTCCGGAGAAGTGTATTCCGCCATAAAGATCGCGGAAAATCCGACGGCAGCCCCTATCTCGAGAATTCTTCCGGGGTTACGCTCCTTCAGTATAAATCGAAGAAATGCCTGGGTATCCTTTCTTATTAAGGGGATATGGGTATCCCGTGCATCCCTTTCGAGGGCATCCAGGAAAGGAGTATTCCCCTTATACAGGGAATTTATAAACCCCGTAAGCCTTTCGTTTCCGATCATTATTTATCCCGATCTTCCGTTTCCTCAGTCGATGACTCTTCGTCCTCCGCCATTATCTCCATCATATCATGGGCGGTCTGGGAGGTATTCAGCGTATATGTGCCGGGAGAAAGCTTTCCGTGATACTCCGAAAGCCTCTCCTGTACAAAGAAAAGGGTCTTATCTTTGATAAGTCCCGAATTTTCAAGGATTTCGCCTATATCCATGGCTGATGATCCCATGGGAATGGTAACCTCTATGTCCCTCCCCGGTTCGGAGGACATCGCTTCCTCGGCAAACACCCTGTATCCGAAATCGTATGCCTTAAAACCCAGCTTGTATATGAAGGATACCAGAACCAGCACGATAAGGATACGTACCAGCATGGCCGCCATATTTACAAAGAAGTGTCTGACCTTCAATTAAAAATCTATCCTTTCCATGGCCATGGTCAATATTTCCCGCATCATTTTGCAAAAAGCGGATTCTGCCAGGAGATATTCGTTTATAACGGGTTCCATGAAAACATCTTCATAATTATCCGCAAAACGCTTAAGCTCCTCCAATACATCCTTCCCCGGCTCAAAGGAAGCCGTCATCTCGAGGTTTTTCTTTTTCAGCTCCTCCGCCTTTTCCAGAAGCTCCGGATGAGCGCTTATCAGCCTTTTTTTCTCATGGTACTCCCTGTACTCCGGCGTATCCTTTATACATTCCGTAAATGCCAGCACATCATCATAAAGCCTTGCGTCCACTTTTCAGACCTCCATAATGATGGGAAGGATCATGGGACGTCTCTTTGTCTTCTTCCAGAGGTAGTCGGAAAGATCATCCTTTAAGGTGCTTTTTATCCTGCCCCAGTCACTGATACCCTTTTCCGCAAGAGTGTCCAGCGACTCCTCCAGTATTTCCGTTGAATCCTCAAGCAGTGCGTCGGATTCCCGGACATAGACAAAGCCCCGTGAAACAATGTCAGGGCCAGCCAGCACCTGGCCTGTGCCCTTCTCAAGAGTGAGGACGATGATAACTATTCCGTCCTCGGCGAGATGCTGCCTGTCTCTAAGTACCACATTCCCTACATCTCCCACACCGAGACCGTCCACAAATACTGCTCCCGTGTGAACATGCCCGGTCACCTCCGCGCCGCTCTCCTCCGAAAGCTCCAGCACGTCCCCGGAGTGGATCATCAGAATATGGTCGTGGTCATAGCCAAGCTCCTCGGCGATATTGGCCTGTGCATGACGGTGTCTGTATTCACCATGCACGGGGATGGAATACGTGGGCTTTACCAGCGAATATACAAGCTTTATCTCCTCCCTGCAGGCATGCCCGGATACGTGCGCCTCCTGGAAGATCACGTCCGCACCCTTGCTTTCCAGCTCGTTGATTATCCTGGAAACGGACTTTTCATTACCGGGTATCGGAGTGGATGAGAAGATTATGGTGTCATTCGGCTTTATGCTTACCTTTTTATGCATATTCATGGCCATGCGTGAAAGCGCTGCCATTGACTCTCCCTGACTCCCCGTGGTCACGAGAACCACCTTATCATCCGCATAGTCCTTCATCCGGTCTATATCAATAAGGGTGTTTTCGGGAATGTTTATATAGCCAAGCTCCTGGGCGGTATTTATGATATTCACCATAGAACGGCCTTCCACAATGACCTTCCGCCCGTACTTATATGCGGTATTGATGATCTGCTGGACCCTGTCCACATTGGAGGCAAAGGTGGCTATTATTATCCTGCCCTTCCTGTGGGTGTCAAAGAGTCCGTTAAACACCGCGCCTATGCTGCGTTCGGACCTTGTGAAGCCTTCCCTCTCCGCATTCGTGCTGTCGCACATAAGTGCCAGGACGCCCTTTTTACCTATCTCTCCGAGCCTCTGCAGATCTATGGCGTCTCCGAATACCGGCGTATAATCCACCTTGAAGTCCCCGGTATGCACCACTATACCCGCAGGAGAGTATATCGCCAGGGCCGAGGCATCTGCTATGGAATGATTCGTCTTTATGAACTCGATCCTGAACTGCCCCAGATTTATGGACTGCCCATGCTTCACAACCTTCCGCTTGACACTGCCTATCAGCCCATGCTCCTCAAGCTTCCGGTCAATTAAGCCGATGGTAAGCTTCGTGGAATAGATGGGTGCGTTCACCTCCTTCAAAACATAAGGAAGTGCACCGATATGGTCTTCATGCCCGTGGGTTATTATGAAGCCCTTTACCTTGTCGATGTTCTCTTTCAGATATGTGACATCGGGAATACAGAGATCTATCCCCAGCATGTCGTCCTCGGGAAATGCGATGCCGCAGTCCACCACAATAATACTGTCTTCGTATTCAAAGGCAGTAATATTCAGACCGATCTGCTCAAGACCCCCGAGAGCAATGATCCTGAGCTTTGAGCCCGATGCGTTTTTGTACTTTTTCAAATATTACCTCCAAAAAACCGGAGCGGGGCATTCGTCACGGAAAAGCTCTCAGCCTTCCCGCCGCATCACAGCTCGATGTCAACATCCTCGAGTATTTCTCCAAGGGCTTCCACCGCTTTTTCAAGCTCTTTTTCATCCTCCACGGTTTCATAGAGAATGTTTTCTCCGTCGTCCCCATCCGGTACAGCCCTCAAAACAAAAGCCTCAGCGTCTCCTTCTTCTTCCTCGGTGCAGAGAAGATAGGAGTTCTGTCCGACCGTTGCTTCAGCAAGTACAAAATACTCTGTTTCTGTTCCGTCTTCCTGTGTGAATACCACGCTGTCCATTTTATCCGCGGTCCTTTCCGCTATTAAGGAAATCTCCGAGGATCACGGCTGCCGCCACGCTGTCTACGTGCGACTTCCTGTCCTTTTCGCTCCTTATATTCTCTTCATCCATTATCCCGTTTGCTTCCACCGTCGTAAGTCTCTCATCCTGAAAACGTACCGGCAGACCCGTCCGCCTGGCCAGCATCTCGCCAAAGGCGGTCGCCTTTTCGGCTCTTTCACCCCTGCTTCCGTCCATATTCAGCGGAAGTCCGATGACGATAAGCTCTGCCTTTTCGGATGAAATGATCTCCTCGATACGCGCACAGGTACGCCGGAGTGTCTTTTCCTTCTGCCTCCGTATGATCTCAATTTCCCTTATTACGGTACCGGTCGCATCAGTTACCGCCACTCCGACGGTTTTTGATCCATAGTCAAGCCCGAGATATTTCAATCCTTATCCCATCCGCTGCTCTTTATGTACTGCTTCAGCAGCTCCTCCACCAGCTCGTCCCTCTCAACCTTCATGATCAGGCTTCTGGCATTATTGTGGCTGGTAATGTAGGTGGGATCACCGGACATGATATAGCCTACGATCTGGCTGATGGGATTATAGCCCTTTTCCGTAAGCGCTTCATAGACCGTGGATAAAACCACCTTAACACCTGTTTCCGGCTCTTTTTCAACCTTAAACATCTGGGTGTTTCCTAAATCCTGCATACTTTTTTCCTTTCCTTTTGAGTATTCTTCACTTCACGGAGCGGGGTCCGTACGGGAGAACCGGCCGATTTAAAGTCCGCTTCGCGGAACGGCCGGTTCGTGCAGCAGATCCGTAAACGGATCTGCTGCTATCCGTGATACTCTCCGTTGTAAGAGATCAGGGTCACATCCTTTACGCCGTCGACTCCCCGAACCTTATCCGCGATATCCAGTTCTTTTTCGCTAAGGTCAAGGGTCACGGATACTTCGTTGTCCTCTCCCCTTGAGATCTTGCTCTTCACTCCATGCGGTATATCCTTCAAAAGCTCCAGCACCTTCGTTTCCGCACCGTCATTTCCGTGGAATATCATTACAAATGAGCGCGCCTTTGCCTGGCGTCTGTGCATCACCGCGACTATCAGCAGCATAAACAGCATTCCCGCGGCCGCCAGCAGATACATACTGGCTCCGATGGTTATTCCCATTGTTATGGACCAGAAGAGGTACATAATATCCAGAGGTTCCTTCACTGCACTTCTGTATCTCACAATGGACAGGGCACCCACCATACCAAGGGAGATAACGATATTCGTGCTGATGGCCAGAGTTACCATACAGGTGAGTACCGTCATTCCGATAAGCGTAAGTGCGAAGCTCCTGCTGTAGATAACTCCGTTAAAGTAGCGCTTGTATATCTCGTAGATTATCAGTCCTATGATGAGAGCCAGCAGCATATCCACCATTATCGTCATAAGGGTGCTAAGGGATATGGACTGGTTATACATATCCGATTCCAGTATGGACTTCTTTATCATTGATTTAACGCTCATGTCCTGTTATTGTCTCTCCTTCCGTTTATACGATCCTTTCCAAACCGCGTATGTCCCGCATCCTGTCGCTGCAGAGCACAAACTTCGACGCTGCCAGCTGCACCGCGGCACCCGGCTCTATAAGGTCCTTTACATTATCCGGGAGGTATTCCGTATACTTTACCTCCATTATCAGCTTCCCCGTTTCAAGGGTCTCGAATACAGGAATGCTGCTGTCAAAGAGGTCGAAGCTCATAAACCCGGAACGAACGTGTTCGTCAAAGGTCACCCTCACCGTGCCGGGTCCGTAGACAAAGGGGATCCTGTCATAATCAACTACCACTGAAGGCCGTAACCCCCCGGATACCGAAGCAAGATAAAAGCTTCTCAGAACCTCCTCATCTCTCTTTTCAAGAAAGGCCGTATCCCCGTCAAGGATCATCCGGAGCTCCTCCCTGTCTATCCGGGCGGAGGTTTTCAGAATATAGCTTCCCTGCTTCGCCTTGCGCTCAAGCTTTATATAATCATCCGAATAATTGTATATCCTTATGCGGTATTTTTCCCGGGTCAGTGTCCCCGCCTGCTTGGTGGTATAGGCACTCTCCCATATATCGTCAAAGTACAGGCTCCTTATGAGATAGCTGCCTCCGGCTGCGTGGCTGTCAATATGGGCACACTCCCCCAGTCTCCGCCTGATAAGAGCCGCTTCTCTTTCGGATATCAGATATTTCAGTTCATGACGATATACTTCCTGCAACATCCTTAATAGTATATCCTTTCGCGCCGCCTTGCGCAAGTTTTGGCTTTTTTCGTTTGCACTTTTACCGCTGATATCATATACTGAGAGACAGAGGTGTATCGGAGGAGCCTATAATGCCCAAGCTTTTGACGCAGGAGCTCATTCCCGGAATGGTTACTGCGGAGGATGTTTTTTCTTTTAATAATCAGCTCATACTTCCAAAAGATCTGGTCTTGACGGATAAGGCCATTACTAAGCTTGAGTTTTATTCCATTTCCTCTGTCAGCATCAAGGAAGACAGCATTCAGCCAAAGGACGATTTCGTCCCTGATCCCAGCTATTCCGAACGCATCAAATCCAGCAAGGAATACAAGCAGTTCCGTATCGCATATGATACCGAGATAGAACAGTTCAAGAGCTCGGTGAATGATATTATCAAAAAAAATGTGCTGGATACCGATGCCCTGCTCGACAAACCGAAGAAGCTCCTTTCTGAAAACGCCAACGGTCTGCACATCTTTGACATGCTCCACAATATGCGTATGTATGATGATCCTACATATGCACACTGTCTGAATGTCGCACTTATCTGTAATGTATTCGGTTCCTGGATAAAAATGAATGATGAGGATATAGATACCCTTACTCTCTGCGGTCTTCTTCACGATATCGGGAAGATGATGATCCCGGAGAAGATCATCACCAAGCCCTCCAGGCTGACCACAGACGAGTATGATGTCATAAAAACCCATTCCCTGGAGGGATACAATGCCCTTAAGGAAATGGACATCAGCGACCATGTGAAAAATGCAGCCCTGATGCACCACGAACGCTGTGACGGCTCCGGCTATCCCTTCGGGCTGAAGACAAACAGGATAGACCGCTTCGCGCGCATAGTATCGATAGCGGATGTTTATGATGCGATGACCAGTGCCAGAGTGTACCGCGGCCCCTTATGCCCCTTCCAGGTTATCAGTATTTTTGAGCAGGAGGGACTGCAGAAATACGACCCGGAATACATACTTATATTCCTGGGCTACATCGTAAACACCTATATGCATAACAGGGTAAGGCTTTCAAACGGAATGGAGGGCGATATCGTCCTCATAAACAAGATGGATCTCAGTAAACCCATGGTGCAGTGCGGCAGCCACTATGTGGATCTGTCCCATGAGCATGGACTTTTTGTAGAAGCGATACTGTGAAAAAACTGCTGTGTCAGTGTCATTCTGTGGGAAAACTGCTGTGTCAGTGTCATTCTGAGCGAAAACTGCTGTGTCAGTGTCATTCTGAGCGAAAACTGCTGTGTCAGTGTCATTCTGAGCGAAGCGAAGAATCTTATTTTAAGCGAAGAATCTTTTTCAAACTCAGCTAACCTTAGCATTCTTCATCCGGAATTTCTTTACGGAGCGTTCGTCCGTCACCTTTTCGATGACCGCCCCCAGACCCTTGAGCTTTATCTCAAAGTCCTCATATCCTCTCTCAATTAGATGAATATCGTCTATGGTGGAAACCCCGTCGGCTGCAAGTGCCGCAAGCACCAGCGCCGCTCCCGCACGCAGATCCGGAGCCGTGATATTCGCACCGGTCAGGCTCTCTGTTCCGGTGATAATCGCCGTATTGCCTTCGACCTTTATGTCGGCTCCCATCTTCATTATCTCATCCACATAGCGGAAACGATTCTCGAAAATGCTCTCCGTTATGGTACTGACACCCTCTGAAAGAGAAAGGGTCACTCCGGCCTGAGGCTGCATATCCGTAGGGAATCCGGGATAAGGCAGTGTCTTTATCTGTGTATTCCTGAGCTTTCCGGTTCTGCTGACCCTTACGCAGTCATCAAATTCCTCCACCCGGCAGCCCACTTCGATGAGCTTTGCGGTAATGGATTCCAGATGCTTGGGGATAACGTTCTTCACAAGGATGTCACCTCCGGTAACCGCAGCGGCGAACATGAATGTCCCCGCCTCTATCTGATCCGGTATAACGGAGTATGTGGCTCCGTGCAGGGAGGAAACCCCCTTTATCCTGATCACATCGGTACCGGCACCCTTTATATTGGCGCCCATACTATTTAAAAAGTTGGCCACGTCAACCACATGGGGCTCCTTGGCTGCATTTTCTATTATGGTCTTTCCGTCCGCCATGCAGGAGGCCATTAATATGTTTATGGTGGCACCCACACTGACAACATCCATATAAATATGGGCTCCGGTAAGCCTTTCCGCCTTCGCGATGATCGAACCCCGTTCTATCTTCACATCCGCACCGATGGCGCGGAATCCCTTCAAATGCTGGTCTATGGGGCGGCTCCCGATATTGCAGCCTCCGGGCAGAGGCACCTCCGCCTCATTGTATTTCCCGAGCAGTGCTCCAATAAGGTAATAGGAAGCCCTTATCCTTCTGATAAGCTCGTACTCGATATTGACATTCCTGACCATGGAGCCGTTTATCCTGACGGTATGCCTGTCGGGTCTCTCAATGATAACTCCGATGCCCGCCATGGCATCAAGAAGCACATTGGTGTCCCTGACATCCGGCATATTCTCAATGGTAACTGTCTCGTCCGTCAAAATGGACGCAGCAATGATAGCCAGCGCCGCATTCTTGGCACCGCCTACCTCCACTTCCCCCTTCAGGGAATTTCCGCCGCGAACGGCGTAGCGATATATTGTATCCTTAGAAGATGTTTTCATTTATCAAAAATAGCCGAATACCGAATGTAAGATAAGAACCGCTGCCGCTCCCAGATTCAGTATGAGAAGCAGAAGTATCATCGTCAGAAGCCCGCGTATCCCGGACTGTCCCTCCCTGAACTCCTGCTTTATGCTGCCGGTACTCTCCTTTATCACCGCCTGGGTGTTCCTGTAGCACTTCACATTCTCGCGGTGAACGTGGGAGAAAATATCCTTCCCGGCATCTCCCTCATTTCCTCCGGCTGAAGAAGCTGCTCCATCCCCGGATCCGGGTTCCTCACTCAGCTTCTCTGCACGTATAGGCTTTATATTCCCTTCAACCTCCTTAACGAGGCTGTCCATATAATCATCCATTGGCAGATCGGCTCCCCTAAATCAAATTACTTGCCGTTTACTATAGCATCTTTTGTTTTTGTATGCAAGACAGGCTTGGGTAGTTATGTTAACTATCCCGGAAGCCGCATCATTCCGCCTCTCCGTAAAATCTCTCCTTGAGAAGCGTTTTCTCTGCTTCATGCTTTTCCTGCTGGCGCTTCTCTTCGTCGGATTCCTGCTGTTCATGGGCGTCCCGCAGCTCATCATTAAGAGACATCATCTTCGCATCCAGATCCGATACCATCTCCGCACATTCGAAAAGCTCTCTCTTAATATGCTCGGGTGCATCACCCTCGTACTTATAGTTTATCTTGTGCTCCAGACTGGCCCAGAAATCCATGGCTACTGTACGGATCTGTATCTCCACCTTCGTATCCACCACACCGTCAGACAGGAAGATAGGCACCGTCACTATCATATGATAACTCTTATAACCGCTCTCCTTCGGATGCTTGATGTAATCCTTGATGGAAAGCACGTTGATATCACTCTGGTTCGCCAATATCTCCGCCACCCTGTAGATGTCCGAGGTAAATGAGCAGATGACCCGCACACCCGCAATATCATTAACATATTTCACCATGTTTTCGATGGTGGACTCATAGCCCCTGCGCTTCAGCTTCTTTACAATGCTTTCCGGGGTTTTTATCCTGCTTTTGATATGTTCAATGGGATTGTATTGATGAACGTGCTGAAATTCGTCGTTTAAGATGGCAAGCTTTGTTCCGATCTCCTTAAGGGCAGAATTATAAAGGAGAATTATGGTCTCCCAGCTGTCTACACCCTCATATTTATTTATTTCCTTATCCATTTATATACTTTCCATAGCAGCCGTGCGGGTCTCTCGTACCCCGGACAGCTGTCTTTCCGTCAGTTTTCCCGCGGCCGGAGCACTTCCCGGGAACCTCCCCGGTGCAGGACCACGTTTGTTAAAATTATAACATATTCCATCCCGGTTTGTCTATATAAGCCCGGCGCTTTGCTCCTGTCATCCTGAGCGCCAGCGACGCTTATCTCGACTGCTTCACCGGACCGCATGCTGAAAAAAAGCTGATCACGCCGGCTGCTCAACGACCGGATTAACTGTTGTAATAGATCCGCATCAAAGGTAAAATAGAGACAGTCAGGCAGACGCCAGTTGTTCTGCCGCAGAAACAGAAAAGGAGAAAAGGTATGAAAGAATTCAAGTACACACTCACAGATCCGGTTGGTATCCACGCCCGTCCGGCAGGGGTGCTCGCTAAGGAAGCGAAGAAGTATACCAGCGTTATCACCATCACAAAGGGTGAGAAGAGTGCAAAGGCTACCGCGCTTATGAAGCTTATGGGGCTGGGTGCAAAACAGGGGGATGAGATCACCGTACAGGTTGAGGGCGATGACGAAGAAACCGCAGCTGCCGCTATAGAGCAGTTCCTTAAAGACAATATGTAATGAACATTGCGGGGCACTGACGCACATAGTGCGTCAAAACGTCATCCTGAGCGCAGCAGCTGTCATCCTGAGCGCAGCAACTGTCATCCTGAGCTCAGTAGCTGTCATCCTGAGCTCAGCTGCTGTCATCCTGAGCGCAGCGAAGGATCTTTCACCCGGATATGAAGATTCTTCGGGCTTCGCCCTCTGAATGACAAGGTGGGGAGCCCTCTGAATGACAAGGTGGGGAGCCCTCTGAATGACAAGGTGGGGAGCCCTTAGAATGACATTATCACGGAAAGGAGCGACATAGACAAAGTATGAAGGTAGCAACGGGTACAAAAATTGTCGGCGGGATTTCGATAGGGAAGATCCGTGTCTATAAGCCGCCTGATTATGAGATAAGCGAAGAAAAGGTTGAGGATCCGATCCCGGAGCTGAACCGCTTTGAATCGGCAAGGGTAAAGGTACAGGAACAGCAGCACGCCCTCTATGAAAAGGCCGTAAAGGAGGCGGGTGAGGACAGCGCCGCCATATTCGAAGCACATGAGATGATGCTGGATGATGATGACCTGATCGATGCCTGCAAGGAGATCATGGTTGAACAGAAGCAGAAAGCAGAATATGCGGTACGTCAAGGCTTCGATAATATGGCCCAGATGTTCCGCGATATGGACGATCCCTACTTCCAGGCCCGTAGCGCCGATGTGGAGGACCTGAAGAATGCCATGCTGGACGTTCTTTTCGGCAACGATCCCGACAGCATACAGGGCAGCGAGCCCTCCATTCTTGTGGCTGAGGATCTGGCTCCCTCCGAAACCGTGAGACTTGATAAATCCCTGCTTCTCGGTCTTGTGACCAGGGAAGGAAGCTCAAACAGCCACACAGCCATACTTGCAAGAAGCTTAAATCTTCCCACCATTATCCAATGTAAGGACATAGCGGATGACTGGGACGGGAAGTTCGCCATCCTGGACGGATACAATTCCTGTATCTATATAGAGCCGACACAGGATCTCGTTGATTCCCTTACCGCAAAGCAGAATGAGGACCGGAAGAAGGAAGCCCTTCTCCTCGAGCTTAAGGGAAAGCCAAGCACCACCATCGACGGCCATCAGGTAAGGGTATTTGCAAATATCGGAGGGCCTTCGGATGTAGGTGCCGTACAGGTAAATGATGCGGAGGGCGTCGGCCTGTTCCGCTCGGAATTTGTATATCTGAACAGCAAAACCGATCCCACTGAGGAGGAGCAGTTCCTCGCATACAAGCGGGTGCTGGAAACCCTTGCTCCCAAGCTTGTGATAATACGCACCTGTGATATCGGAGCGGACAAAACCATAGACTATATGAATCTGGATAAGGAGGACAACCCTGCATTGGGCTACCGTGCCATCCGCATCTGCCTTACGAGGAAGGACTTCTTCAAAAGACAGCTGAGGGCTCTCCTCAGGGCATCGGTATACGGAAATCTCGGTGTGATGTTTCCAATGATCACGAGCCTCAGAGAGGTACGGGACTGCAAGGAGATACTCGCCGAATGTAAGCGGGAGCTTGCAAATGAAGGTGCAGAGGTCGGAAATATAGAGCTCGGAATAATGATAGAAACTCCTGCCGCCGCCCTTATAGCGGATGATCTTGCCGAAGATGTTGATTTCTTCTCTCTCGGTACCAATGACCTGACCCAGTACACCTGCGCCATAGACAGACAGAATGCGAAGATCGAGCCATTCTCCGATCCGCATCATCCGGCGGTGCTTAAGCTTATCCAGATGACCATAGAGGCAGGACACCGTCATAATACCTGGGTCGGTATCTGCGGAGAGCTGGGAGCGGATCTGTCTCTTACGGAGACCTTCCTCCGTATGGGTGTGGACGAACTCAGCGTAAATCCTAAGAGCGTGCTGCCGCTCAGAAAGCAGATAAGGAGCATTGATCTGTCGAAGGGATGATTCCCGACGCACAAAAATCCTTGTTGCCAGGTATTTAGAGCCGTAGCCACTCAGCAGGTGCGTGGCTCGGCGCTGAACAGTAACAAATCCTTCATTGGCTTTGATTTTATACAATATTTAATGTATACAAAATTTATTTTTATGATATACTGCTCTTATCAAGGATGATGGCGGGCGTATCACTATTTTTATTGCCCTGTTCGTGAAGGATACAAACGGAGGAAAGCTTATGGTTTCTATTTCAACCCTGGGCAGCAGCTCATATTACAGTAATTACAGCGGATATATCAATTCTTCCGATATTTCCATAGAGGAAAAGGCAGTAGCACAGATAGGGGGTCTGCAGGCAGGAACGGAAAACGTTCAGGAGGGAAAGGCTCTCCTTAATATCTCCGATGGTGCGGCTTCACAGATAACCGACTATCTGCAGTCCATCAGGGAGCTTGCTGTAAAGGCTATGAACGGCACGGCTTCTCAAAGTGACAGGGCTGATATTCAGAGCCAGATCGACAGCTATAAGCAGGGCATCAATGATATCGCAGGCACCGCAAAGTACAATGAGACCTATCTTCTCAACGGCAGCAATAAGAACATTGATATAGTCAGTGACGGAAACAAAACCACCATCGGTATATCCGGTTCCAGCTCTCTCATTAAGGATCTGGGGATCGAGGACTTCAATGTGACGAAGGGCAGCTTTGATCTGGATTCGATCGACAGTGCCATTAAGAAGGTCAGTGACCAGCGCTCTCTCGGAGGAGCGCAGTATAATGCTCTTTCCGCCCAGGAGGCTTACAACCGTACCGCCATACAGAATACCTTCGCCTCCAGCTCGGTCAAGGATGAGCTTCAGGAGATCATCGAGCAGAATAATAAAAATAAGCAGGGTCAGCTCCTCAATAACGTCAGGATGATGATGCAGAAAAAGGATGAGGAGCAGATGAAGCAGTCTACCGCGAACCTCTTCGTGTGAGAGACCGGAGGATCCTTCCCGGCTCCCCGGACGACATAGGGACACCGCAGCAACTTAAGTAAATTAAGGACGGGCACTGCCCGTCCTTTTTGATTTTGGCTTATTTGCCTTGGTTTTCATACGTCACTTGCGGTTCCGCAAGTGACTGTTCTGAATAGTTACGTTTATTTTTACTTTACCTTCACGGTTATCTTGTATTTCTTATTAAGATACCGGTATCTGATCTTGATGCTGTCCTTGTCCCTGGGATCTATGATGACGGAATTATTGGAAACCCTGGCTAAGGAATTCTTCTGCTTTTCAATAGAGAGCTTTCCCGCATTAATGTGGGTTCCGAAGAGATCAGTTACCGTCTTTACCACGGGAGCGCTGCCCTTTGCTATCTTCTTTGCACTATCCTGGGCTTTCGGCTTCTCTACAGTAAATTTGATGGTGTAGGTATTGTTGTCTGCCATTGTAACTGTAGCGGTGCCGTCTTTTTTGCATTTAAAGGAAACGGTGCTGTCATTCTTATTGTATTTCGCCTTTACCCCTCCGGTGGTTTTCACGGAGTTCTTATCCTTCACCTTTGCGGCAGTGGTGAACTTGCTGCCGTTTACAGCAGTCATCTTCAGGTCATCGGGCTTTACCCCGGACTCTGCGACCTTAGAAAAATCAAGTATCTGATCCTTGATGCTGCCGCCGGTGCCGTTTGATGAGCCCTTGGCAACAGGTGCAAAGTTATCATCCCCTGATGCATAGACCGCTCCGGTAGCTGTCAGCGGTACTCTTACCGCCTCCGGTGTCGATGTAGGATCCGGTGTCGGGTCAGGCTCCGGCGTTGGTGTGGGCTCCGGCGTTGGTGTGAGTTCCGGTGTCGGGTCAGGCTCCGGCGTTGGTGTGGGTTCCGGTGTCGGGTCAGGCTCCGGCGTTGGTGTCGGCTCCGGTGTTGGTGTCGGTTCCGGTGTCGGTGTCGGTTCCGGCGTCGGATCAGGATCCGGTGTTGGTTCGGGATCAGGATCCGGTTCAGGTTCAGGCTCCGGCTCCTTAAACTTTGCATACAGGCTTAAGTCTGCTGTAACCTGTGAGCTAAAATCATATTTCTTTGTGAGCTCTTTATCAGAGTACCAGCCAAAGAAATCCATACCTTCCTTTACCGGATCGGAAGGCTTAGCAATACGCTCTCCATAAGGCACGGCATTTTCACTTATCTTTGTATCACCGTCAAAGAAGCGTACTATACAAGCCGGGATAAGGGTCTTCCCTTCAATACCGTGGTATGCGATTGTAACCTCTTCCTGTGTAGCATCTATCAGAGCGCCGTCCTCTGTCATAAAGGTTCCGACAAATATCATACTTCCCTCTTCTGAATACGAGCTGCTGATCTTTATCCTGTCTGTCCCCTTTGTCCAGCCGATCTTTATATCATCACAATTCCATATACCTTTTGCATTGTCTCCGGCTGCACTGATTGTTACATTTCCACCGGTAATATTAACAGGAACTGTACAGCCATAACCTTTATTGGCAAATATTCCGTAACTGTTTTCGCCTTCTGATTTAATGTTAACAGTGCCACCGGAAATATTAACAGGAACTGTTGGATGTTGTGCGATGACATATATCCCATAGCTGTTTTCGGCTATTGACTCAACATTGACAGTACCGCCGGAAATATTGACTCCTTCAGTAGCCCTAACTCCGTTCCGACCTGCTCCTACATTCTTTATCGTTACATTGCCACCGGATACAGTGAAGTATCCACAGTTTACTCCGCCTTTTGCGCCGTTAACAGAAACGGTGCCGCCTGTTACTTTAACCCCAGCAGCAAATACACAAAACAATCCGTCAGCTCCGTTAGAGTTGGCATAGAGCTCCCCGCCTGATATATCGATCATATCAGCCACAGAGATGGCTTGGTTTTTAGAATTAATTTTGACTGACCCGTCGCTTATTGTAAGTTTTGATAAGTATATACAACCGGAACCATTTGACGCATTTACATTAAGCTCTCCCCCTTTTATTTCCATTGGGAAATTTCTAAAATTTTCGACTGCACACCCTGTACCTTGCTGATTTATCTCAACCTCTCCGCCAATTTGGGTATAATTTACATTACTAAGACAATGGTTCGGGGAATTACTTTTACTGGTTAATATGAGTTTTCCACTATTTCCCCTCTGTCCGTAAACGGTGAGTTCCTTAAAAGATCCATCAAGAGCAGTTCTATCACCCACCGTGATCGTAAGTTTCGCTCCGTCACAGAGGATAAGCTTGGTATCTCCGCCAAGAGTCACCGTATTATTAATACTGACAGAATCCTTAACAACCACTGTGCCGGACCAGGAAGTGTCCGAGTTCCCGGCAAGGGTATAGTTGTTAGCAGACGCCTCATTTCCGTTCTCGTCGATATAGGATACCGGATCAGGATGCCCCGCATAGGCATCCTCCGGAAATGCCCCTGCCAAAAACAGTACACAGACTGCCGCAAGAAAGGCCGCTGCCCCTCCTGTTCTCACGATATTTTTGATCACTTTCTTTAATTCATTACTTTATCTCCCTGCTTTGCAACTCATCTATAAAACACAGTTTTTGATAAGATCCTTCGCTAACGCTCAGGATGACAATGTGTTTTATATCTGACATACAGATGATAATCTAATTGGCTATTCAGTAGCCCAAAAGATATGTTCACAATCACACTTCGAATAATTATATTTCAAAAAAGCAGGAATTTTCAACAGAAGCGTGACGAAAAAACGCGAAACGTGACGAAAAGTTTTTTCAATGAATTTTAGTTATCCCTTCCCAGAGCATCTCTGATGGCCTCGAAAAATTCCCCAAACTCCTGAAAGGCCGGGATATCCGGATTGTCTTCTATTATCTTCTCCGTGGATCTGAAGAGGAAACCGGCCTTACTTGCTTTGATCATTTTCAGGTCATTATAGGAATCCCCAGCGGCGATGGTCTCATAGCCTATTGACTGTAGTGCACGGACCGTCGTGAGCTTGGAATCCTTTATCCTCATCTTGTAGCCCGTTATCTCTCCGGTGGGAGATACGACAAGGGAATTACAGAAAAGGGTGGGGAAATTCAGCTTCCTTATAAGAGGAGAGGCAAACTGGGTGAAGGTATCGCTCAGGATTATCACCTGTGTCAGCTCCCTTAATCTGTCGAGGAATTCCCTCGCTCCGGGAAGGGGATCGATACCCTCTATGGTGGCCTGTATCTCCTTCAGGCCCAGCTTATGCTCCTTCAGGATCTCCAGTCGGTATTTCATCAGCTTGTCGTAATCGGGCTCGTCCCTGGTGGTTTTCCTAAGCTCCGGTATTCCGCTTGCCTCGGAAAATGCGATCCATATTTCCGGAACCAGAACACCTTCCATATCCAAACATACTATATCCATTATCTGTTTCCTCTCCTTTTTAAAAGCTGTTTTTAACTACTATGTTATTCTGAGTGGCTCCCTCTCTGTCATCCTGAGGAGCGCAGCGACGAAGGATCTTTCCCTCCTGTAGTAGAAGATTCTTCGCTTCGCTCAGAATGACATGAATGAAACGCTCAGAATGACATTTTGTTGTCATCCTGAGGAGCGCAGCGACGAAGGATCTTTCCTCCGGTAGTAGAAGATTCTTCGCTTCGCTCAGAATGACAAAAATGAAACGCTCAGAATGACAAGAATGAAGCTCTCAGAATGACAAGAACGCTTCGCTCAGAAAAAAAGGTCTGCCGACATTTGATCGGCAGACCCCTGGATTATCATTTCTTACTTTTTCTTTCCGTTTACAAGATCCTTTAATGCCTTGCCTGCCTTAAACTTGGGAGACTTTGAAGCTGCGATCTTGATCTCTTTTCCGGTCTGGGGATTGCGTCCCTTTCTTGCTGCTCTCTTGGTTACCTCGAAGGTTCCGAAACCGATGAGCTGGATCTTTCCGCCCTTCTTGAGCTCCTTGGCTACAACATCAGTGAACGCCTTGATGGTAGCATCGGTATCCTTCTTGGATAACTTGGTCTGCTTTGCAACTGCTTCTACTAATTCTGTTTTGTTCATAAGGTTCCTCCAATCCTAATGAGTTATTACCTGTCCATACCCCTCCGGATACTGAACAGATACATAATCAGCGACTTCATTATAACAGATATATTCAGCAATAACCATACTTTTACGGCTTTTTATTAAAAAATCGCTTGATTTTTGGGCTTTTCCGGCTCATCAAGACATCGAAACCCCTATCTTGCCGCCTTCAGCCAGCCTGCGTATCCTGTAGGTATGGATGTATACTGAAGGTAAAAGCCCTCATCTCTTTTCTCGGTCACCTTGCAGAAAAGCTTTCCTCCCGCATCTATCTGGATATTGTCGAATACATTAAGCTCCGATTCTGTTTCCATTACGGCACTGTCCCTGGAAACAGCAGTGATCCCACCGTAAAATGCTTTTGAGTTCTCATGCTTCCCCTCGATCTTTTTGAAGCATACCGCGATCGGACGGTCAAGATGCTGAAGCACGCTCCCTTCCATTTCCACATGGATATTGTAGGGTTCACCCATTCCGGTCACCTGATAGAGCACCATTTCCCCGTTTGCACCCTTCGGGAAAACGGTCATCTCCTGCGCGATCTCCAATTCAGAGCTTATCAGCTCCTTAGTATATGCGGAAATAAGGATCTGGCCTCCAACGGTATAGCTTTCTATCCTTCCGCATAAGTTTACATGGCTGCCCACAACCCCGTACTTCGTCTTTTTCTCGGAACCGATATTACCTACGATGACCTCTCCCGTATTGATCCCGATCCCCATTTCGAGAGTAGGATACCCGTTTTCCCTGTTCCATTCATTTATCTCCGCCATACGTCCCTGCATCTCAAGAGCCGCTGCCACACAGTCGGATGCGTGGGTATCGGTATAATCCGGCGCACCGAAGAGAGCCATTATACCGTCTCCGATAAATTCGATTATGGTTCCCTTATGAGCCTGTATAACCTCCGTCATCTCTCCGAGATAGTGGTTCAGCATCGAGATAAGATCCGTGGCATCCATTCTCTCGCTCATTGCGGTAAAGCCACGGAGATCGCTCATCATTACCGTGAGCTCCTGCTTTTTGCCCCCGAGCCTCAGCCCGTCCGGAGTATCCAGAAGGTGTCTCACTATATCGTCCGAAAGGAAGCGGCCGAAGGTCTCGCTTATCAGCTTATTCCTCATCTCCAGCTGTCCGTTCAGTGCCTTTATCTTTTCCATGGATTTCACGGCATCCCTGAGATCCATAAGCTCGCTCAGATCGCTGAAGACCATTATAACGCCTATCCGCTTATTTCCTCTTGTGAGGAAGGAGGACAACAGCCTCAGGTGAAGCTCCCTGTCGCCGATGAAATAGGGGACTATATCCTGATGCAGGGTATTCCGGTCATAGATCGAATCAATAACAGTCTGGGTAAAACGGTCGTTTCTCTCGTCATTAAAAAAGACCGCAGCAAACTTTTTCCCCAGGATAAGCTCCTGATCCAGATCCAGTATTTCGGCGGCGGCATCATTCATATATTCAATGACACCGTCAAATCCGATGACCATTATCCCTTCGGATATGTTCTTTACTATGTTTTCCGAGAAGATCTTCTGTGAGTTGTTCATAATTTCCCGCTCCTATTGACCAAAAAGACCCTTTTCCTTAAGAAAATCAACTGACTTCATCACATTATCGAGATTTCCGACCTCCAGAGTGAGTGGCGTGTCTCTCTTCAGACCTCTCCACAGCCTGTCTGCCTCGTTCCAGTCTATACTTCCCTGTCCCAGAGGCAGGTGGTCGTCATAGGTTCCCATGTTGTCCGAAAGGTGGAGGTATCCTATTTTTTCTCCGAGTTCTTCGAACCATCCCGCTATCCCCACCTGCGAATAGTTGGCGTGTCCGAGATCAAGACATACGCCTATCCTGCTGTCCTTTACTACCGACATCAGGTTTTTCAGTGGCTCCGGATCTATATCCGGGCTGTTTTCTATAAATATATTAAGGTCATATTCGCCTGCCAGTTCATCATAAAAATCCGCGCACAGGGCGGACCACCCCTCCAGATAGGCACCACGGAGGAACGGAAAGCAGCTGGAGTGGAAAACCACATTTTCAGCACCTGTCTTTATGGCCGCTTCGCAGCTTTCCCTGCATCTTTTTTTGGAAAGCTCCCTGAACAGGACATCACCGCTTCCGGGATTCACGTCAATGAAATTTCCGTGGAGAGAGCGTACCCTTCCGCTGTCTCTGTACCACTCAATGCAGCTTTCAAAAAGCCCGCTCTCATTGAGAGCGGGCGGAGTAGACAGCTCCAGGATCTCAAAAGAAATCCCTTCTGCCGACGCGTACTCCCCCCACTTATCACGGGAGGCACGTACAGGCTGAATCTGTAATGATCCCTTTTCTTTTTTTGAATGGCTGTCAATCATATAATTTGATCCGGTATTCCTCAGTCTTCCTCTTCAGCTCGTCACTGACATTGCCTGACTTCTCTGCATCTGATACATCATAGACAAGCTTGCAGGCTTCAAGGTAATTATCGGTAAGCTTTCTCAGTCTGTATGAAAGATGTGCCATAATAAGCTCTACCTTCGGAGGGTTCTTGTCAAAGAGCTCCTTCAGATAATCCAGATCTATGGTCTCCAGAGTCGTTTCATCCTCAAGTGTAACTGCCGTTGCACTACGTGTGCATTTTTCAAGCAGAGCTATCTCACCAAAGAATCTGTTGATGTGGATCTTGGAGAGAAGCTTCTCATCAGGCGTACCATAGCCCTTGTAGATCCCGACACTTCCGAAATGGATGTCGTACATGCAGTTTCCTTCTTCGCCTTCCTTGAAAATAACGGTTCCCTTCTTGAAGCTCTCGATATTTTTGGAGAAGCCTTCGTTATGGGCTGTGCCATCCAGCTTCCTGAGTGACTCCACACTCTTTACTTCACCGGAATGCTTGCTGTTTTTATAAACATTGACAAACTTCTTTATCTTATCAGCAAGGCTTTCCTTGCGCTTTGCAGGGTCTTCTCCAAGATGCAGCTCATTTATGGTCTCGCACACCTCGGTATAGTCTGCGGTAAGCTCAAGTATCCTTTTACTCAGGTGCTTCATTATATCGAGCACCTTGTCGGAATTCTCCTTGAAAAGTGAAACGATATCTCCGGAAGAAATCTCAACTGCCTTCACATCACTCTCAGCAACAGCCGTGGCGCTGCGGGGATAGGCTTCGATAACCGCCATCTCTCCGAAAAACTGATCTTTCTTCAGCTCCGTAAGTTTATGCTGTTCTCCTGACCCGTAATTCACATATATCCCTACGGTTCCGTCCGTAATCTGGAAAAAGCTCTCACCTGCTTCTCCCTCCCGGAAAATCACCTCATCTTTCGCGAATTGCTTTTCAACCATAATTACCCACCTTTCCTTCACGGCACCTGCCCGGATCCCCGGAAACACCGTTCTTTTCTAGATATTTTTTCCATTATAGTATTATTTCCCCGATTTCACAAGAGCAACGGGGGCATTGCCATTTTCTTTTCCGGTGCGTATAGTATGAACCTGACAGACAAAGGCATCTGCTGCGGCGGGTGCTTTTTTTGATGTTTTGAAAGAAGATGGCGATATTTGTAAAAAAACCCCACAGATGATATTGTATTATTCGTTAACGGACATAATAACTCAATACAGAAATGATGATCCGATCCGAAAATTGAAAGGAGAACTTACATTATGAGCGGCTTTTCAACAGGAACCAGGTGCGTACAGGCGGGTTACCGCCCCGGAAACGGGGAACCGAGACAGATCCCTATAGTACAGTCTACAACCTTTAAATATGACACCAGCGAGGATATGGGGAAATTATTCGACCTTGAAGCCTCCGGATACTTTTATACGAGGCTGCAGAATCCCACAAATGACCTGGTGGCAGCGAAGATAGCCGAGCTGGAGGGCGGCAGCGCTGCAATGCTCACAAGCTCCGGACAGGCTGCAAACTTTTTCGCTCTTTTCAATATCTGTGAATGCGGAAGCCATATCGTTTCCTCATCATCCATATACGGCGGGACCTTCAATCTTATAAGCGTCACTATGGCAAAGATGGGGATAGATGTGACCTTTGTGTCTCCTGACGCTTCTTTGGAGGAGCTTGATAAGGCATTCAGGGACAATACCAGAGCGGTATTCGGAGAGACAATCGCAAATCCCGCACTCACGGTCCTTGATATTGAGAAATTTGCCCGTGCCGCTCACGATCACGGTGTGCCCCTTATTGTTGACAATACCTTCCCCACTCCCGTAAACTGCAGACCCATTGAGTGGGGTGCGGACATCGTGACCCATTCCACCACAAAATATATGGACGGGCACGGAGCCGCAGTGGGCGGAGCCGTCGTTGATTCCGGACACTTTGACTGGATGGCGCATAAGGAAAAATTCCCCGGTCTCACAACTCCGGATGAATCCTATCACGGGATAGTATATGCTGAAAAATTCGGTCAGGGGGGCGCTTTCATCACCAAATGCACCTCCCAGCTGATGAGGGACTTCGGCTGCATCCAGTCGCCCCAGAATGCCTTCCTTTTGAATCTCGGGCTGGAATCACTCCATGTCCGTATGCCGAAGCATGTGGAGAACGGCCTCGCTGTTGCTGAGTTCCTAAAAGATCAGCCCAAGGTGCAAAAGGTGAGCTATCCGGGGCTAAAGGGTGATCCCTACTATGAGCTTGCAAAGAAGTATCTGCCAAACGGCGGCTGCGGTGTGGTTTCCTTTGAATTAAAGGGCGGAAGGAGCGAAGCGGAAAGCTTTATGAAGAAGCTTAAGCTTATTGCAATAGAAACCCATGTGGCCGATGCCAGAAGCTGCTGCCTGAATCCTGCCACCTCGACCCACAGACAGCTCTCGGATGAGCAGCTTTCGGCGGCAGGTATCCCCGCAGGACTTATCAGGGTTTCCTGCGGTCTGGAGGATAAAGAAGATCTTATCGCCGATCTGGAAAATGCACTGGGATAAATTGCCGGAAAAACCGGTAGTATCATTCCGGGATTACGCTATGTCATTCTGAGATTACACTATGTCATTCTGAGCGAAGCGAAGAATCTTGAAATATGCGTCGCTTACGCTCAGGATGACAGCAATATTTACGCCAGGACTCCCTTCTTTGCATTCTTTATCGTAGGTATCTCCGTCTCATCCTTGTCATCGATATGCGCTCCCGCATACTTCTTCGTTTCATCGGCAATGACCTTTGATAATAAAAGAACCGCTATAATATTCGGAACCGCCATAAGTCCGTTAAAGAGATCGGCGATATTCCATATAAGATTAAGCTCCGTAACAGACCCCACAAAAATCCCCAGGACCCATAAGATCTTGTAGACCTTTATGACCTTTTCCCCAAGGAGATATACCGCGCAGCGCTCCCCGTAATAATACCAGCCGAGGATCGTTGAAAATGAAAAGGATACAAGACCGATCACAAGTACGGGGATCCCGATGGCAGGTATCATTGAAAACGCGAGGCTGGTAAGCTCGGCACCGTTTCCCGACAGCCCGTCTATTGTAGGATGCTTGATGATACTTGATACCAGCACCAGTCCCGTCATCAGACACACAACGACCGTATCCCAGAAGGTTCCTGTCATGGAAACCAGAGCCTGTCTCTTGGGATTTCTGGTCTGAGCCGCGGAAGCTACAAGCGGCGCGGAACCCATTCCCGATTCATTTGAAAAGAGTCCCCGTGCAAATCCGTATCTGCAGGCTGCAGCCACCGTACTTCCCACAAAGCCGCCTCCCGCTGCCCTGGGGCTAAATGCCGCCGATATGATGGTCGTCACGGTCTCTCCGAGCACATCCGCGTTCATTACGAGGATGATAATGCAGCCGATCACATAGAAAGCTGCCATAAAGGGAACCAGCATCTCGGAAACCCTGGTTATGGATTTGATGCCGCCGATAATGACAAGCCCAACCACCAGACAGAGTATCACGGCGGTAGCATAAGTCAGTATCCGGCCTGAATTCTCATCCGTCGCAAAATTCTGCCTCGCATTGGTAACGACCGCATTTGCCTGTACCATACATCCTATTCCGAAGGCACATATGGCCGCCAGCGATGAAAAGACTATGCCAAGCCACTTTTTATTCAGCCCCCTGTCAAGAGCGTACATAGCACCGCCAAGCATTGAGCCGTCTTCACTCTTTACCCTGTACTTTAAGGCGATAAGGGTCTCCGAATACTTGGTGGCTATACCGAAGATACCCGTAAGCCACATCCAGAGTACCGATCCCGGTCCTCCCATTGCAATGGCCGTACCCACGCCTATTATGTTCCCTGTTCCTATGGTAGATGACAGTGCCGTAGTGAGTGCCCCGAACTGTGAAACATCTCCCTCCACATCCGGATCCTTCGTGACCGACAGCTTTATGGCCTTAAAAAGGTCCTTCTGTACAAATCCGGTTCTTAAAGTCATAAACAGATGGGTCCCAAATAACAGGATTATAAGAGGCCATCCCCAAAGAAATCCGTCAACAGTCTCTATTATCTCCGAAAAACTCAAAATTCTCTCCTCTCTTTACTGCAGCAGTAAGGTCAGTTTCTTTTTGATCCCCTGTAATTTAATTCTCCTCCTTAAAACTTGGTAAGTATAATACCATACTTTCCGGGAATCATACAATCACATAATCAAATGAAGTCAAAGGACTTTTGAACTTGAACATTCGCACGTTTTGAAATATATTGATACAGACACGCTTAAACTGTTAAGGAGAAAAATAATGTCAGATTTACTTGAAATGATATGCGATACCGCAAAAGAAGCAGGAAAGATCATACTGGAGGGCTCGGAAAAAATAAAGAGCCTGAAGATAAAGAGCAAGGACGGGCACGGAAACTTTGTGACCGAATATGATTCCCGTGTTCAGGACTTTCTCATACGTGAGCTCTCAAAGCTCCTTCCCGAAGCACATTTTGTCGGGGAAGAAAACGGACAGGAGATATTTAAGGACGAATACCGCTCGGGATACACCTTTGTAATAGACCCCATTGACGGCACCACGAATTTTATCAAGGGCTGGGATGAAAGTGTGAGCAGCATCGGTCTCTTAAAGGACGGTGAACCCTATATCGGCGTGATCTATAATCCTTACGCCCGCCAGCTTTATTATGCAGAGAGGGGAAAGGGAGCTTTTCTTAATGGTGAAAGGATATTTACCTCAGAGGATCCTCTGGAAGAGACCATCATAATAATGGGAACCTCCCCCTACTATCCCGAGCTTTCCGATAAGGCCTTTGTTCTTGGCAGGGAGGCAGTGAGATACGGCATAGACATCAGAAGGGGCGGCAGCGCCGCCACTGATCTCTGCAGGCTTTCCTCAGGGCAGGCCGGCATGTTCTTTGAACTGAGACTAGGTCTCTGGGATTTCTGTGCCGGAGCAGCCATTCTTCTGGAAGCCGGGGGAAGCTTAACGGATATTAAGGGCAATCCCTTAACCTACGACAGAGCATCCTCCGTGGTCGCTCTGTCAAAGGGAGTCAGTAAAACTCAAGCGGCGTGGGTGTTTGATACTTGAGGATGATACCGCCGGTCTTCGGGACACTGATCTTTAATCTTCCTCCTCTGACCTGATAATCAAGTGTTTCGGTGGTAAAGCCGCTGTCATAGGTCAGGAGCAGCCTTTTTATGCTGCATTCCGGCGGAATACCGGCGATCCATACCTCGCCGTTCCATTCTATGTCCCGGTCACTATTATTCAGGATAATGACCGAGGCTGAATTACTGTTGAATCTGGCAAAGGAAAGTATCCCCTCCTCATCCCCGTCATTCAGGAGAGGGATCATACTTCCCGTCACCAGCTCCTTATTTTCCTTATGTATCCTAATACAGGCTCTGTGAAAATCAATTAGCTCAAAATCCTCATTGCCCCAGGGGAAGGTACGTCTGTTGTCAGGATCCGTGAAACCGCAGAGCCCCGCTTCATCTCCGTAATAGATGGTGGGCGCCCCGGGCCAGGTCATCTGGAACAGCACCGCTTCCCTCATAACAGCCTTATTTACACCCTCTTCGGCCGCACGGGAGCCGAGTCTGTCAACCCTGCCCACCTTGTGGTTTGTTCTTGTCAGGAACCTGGAATGGTCATGATTTGAGAGCTCGTTCATGGCTGCCAGACCGGAACCTCCCAGGAACTGCCTTCTGTGAGCCCTCATAGCACCCCAGAAAGCATCCGGATTATTGAGAAGATCCGGACGGTATTCATCCGAGTGCTTCTGCATTCCGGTGAGAAACCAGCTTATAGGCTCCATAAATGCATCATAATTCATTATGGTGTCCCATTCGCCGTTTGCTATCCAGTTCTCCGCGTCCCCGTAATGCTCCGCCAGTACTATTGCATCGGGATTTGCCTCCCTCACGGCAGCCCTGAAGTCCTTCCAGAATTTGTGGTTAAATTCCGGAGTGTGGCCTAGATCAGCAGCCACGTCCAGCCTCCAGCCGTCCGCATTGTATGGCGGAGACACCCACTTCTTCGCTATACCGAGAATATAACTGTAAAGCTCCGGTGAATCTTCGTAATTCAGCTTGGGCAGTGTATCATGCCCCCACCAGCCGTCATAGCTGTCATTATCCGGCCATCCGCTTTCATCAAAGAAACGGAAGAAGGAGCGATAGGGACTTTCCGCACTTACATAGGCTCCGCTTTCGTAGCCTTCCCCGTTCTCATAAATCTTTTCCCGGTCAAGCCATTTATTGAAGGAGCCGCAATGATTGAATACACCGTCGATAATGACTCTTATCCCCGCTTCGTGTGCCCTTTTCACCAGCTCTGCGAAAAGCTCATTGCTTGCCTCCAGATTCCGCCTGTCTGTCACCCTTTTTATATACTTTGTTGCGAAACGGTTTACCGTGGAATCCTTAAGGCACTCTCCCCCGTCCTCGACAATAACACCGTAGTGAGGGTCGATATGATCATAATCCTGGCTGTCGTACTTATGATTAGAGGGAGACACAAAGAGGGGGTTAAAATAGATCACATCCACTCCAAGCTCTTTAATATACGGGAGCTTATCCAGAACGCCTTTCAGATCCCCTCCGTAAAAACGGCGCACATCCATGCTGTCCGGATAATAATTCCAATCCTCCACCTTTTCGGCATAATCCCCGAGATAGTAATATTCCCGGCTCAATACATCATTCGAGGGATCCCCGTTATAAAACCTGTCGGTAAAGATCTGGTACATAACGGCTCCCCTGCTCCATTCGGGAGTTTTGATGCCGGGAACCAGCTTGAATTCATCACGGCATCCTCCGGAACCTTCGAGGCCGCCCCGCCCGTAGGACAGACATATTTCTCCCAACATCATCTCGAAGTGGTAGAAAAAGGGCTCATCCTCGACATTGATATGCCCCTCGTAATAATCAAAAACTCCCTCGGAGGAAATGCGTGTCATCCTGTGCCTTCCGCCTCTTACGCAGATAAACACGTCATCCACATTATTTCTGCCGGTCCTTAAACGGAGAGTCACGGAGGAATGGGGCTCCGGCTCCATCGGAAACACATAATCCTCCGTCATATCCGCATAAACCGCCTTATAATTAAAGACGGGCCGCATGGACAGAATATATATCAAATTGTCCCTTAAACTGCTCTCCATCAAAATAACCTGTTACACGATCAATTCTATAATATACACTACCACACAGGCTCCGGCTGCCACGGTAAGAAGGCTCTTTCGGAAAAAAGCCAGTATCAGTGCGGTAACGAAGCCCGCTGCCGCAGAATAAATACTTTCGGTAGACGTGAATATGGCGGGAACCGTCATCGCCGACAATGTCACATAGGGCACATAATAAAGAAAGGACTTTATAAAGGGGCTCTTTATCTCCTGCCTTATCAGCGTAAGTGGAAGGACTCTTATCAGGAAGGTTACGAGAGCCATAACCAGAATATAGATATATGTATTCTCAGTCATTCTCCACCCCTCTCTCCTTAAGGATCTTTTCCGCCGTCTGCTCCGTAGCGGGGAAAAGAAGTGCAGCGATGACGGATACCATCACTGTAACGATTATTATCCTCGTTCCCGATGAAATTTCCTTTAATACCGGTGCATAGGTGAACGCTGTCGAAACGATCACCGCAAAAAGCGCCGCAAGTGCAATGTTTTTATCCTCCCTGGAGGGCGGAACGACTATGGCAACAAACATTCCGTAAAGCGCAACTCCGAGGGCACTTATGAGCCTCGCCGGAAGTATCTCTCCGGAAAAGGCCCCGAGAAAGGTTCCCAGTACCCATCCCGCAACCGAAATAATGATGGCCCCTGCGGAAAAAGCAGGAGCAAGCACGCCCGGCCTTGTGATGCTCACTCCGAATATCTCATCCGTTACTCCGAAGGCTATTCCAAGCCTTTTGTATATAGGAAGCTCCGGTGCCACCTTCTGCGAAAGAGCCGCACTCATCAGCATATAGCGGAGATTTATAACAAGCTGCACTCCTGCCATCTCCAGATAGGAGCCCGCTGCCGCGATCACGGATATTCCCGCAAACTGTCCGGCGCTTGTAACGTTGCTTAAGGATATAAGGGTTGCCTGAAATACCGACAATCCCGCTTTTACCGCCTGTATCCCGAATGCAAATGACACCGCAAGATACCCAAGCGCAATGGGGATACCGCTTATTATTCCCTCCCTGAAGTTTTTCTCTGTATCAGAAAGACTTGATCTCATCCTGGGAATCATCCTCATTTTCGTCTATATTCAGGATCTTTACATCATAGCTCACGCTGTCATTAACCTTTACCCTGCATACATCTCCTTTTTTGTGGCCTAAGAGCGCCTTTCCTATGGGAGACTCGATACTTATGTAGTTTTTAAGGGAATTTCCCCTGATACTTGTTACTATCTTGTATCTTTCACGGCTCTTGTCGTCCAGAAACTCCACATCCACAAAGTTATTGAGTCCCACCTCTCCCTTTTGGGATGAATCGTCTATGATTATGGCGGTCTTCAGCATATTGTCAAGATAACGTATCCTGCTCTCGTTCTCGTTTTTTGCCTTCTTTGCCGCGTAATACTCGAAATTCTCACTCAGATCCCCCTGTGCCCTGGCTTCCTTTACGGCCTCTATGAGCTTGGGGCGCTCAATTAGCTTCCTGTCCTCTATTTCCTTTTCTATCTTCTGCACGTCGCTTCTGGTAAGCTCCGCCCTGCCCTTATGCATATCTGCTCCTTATTTTTGATCGGATCGTCAAAATTCCCGGTTTATCTGAAAAGTTTCAACCCCACTATATATTGACTCACACCGCATAATTATACGCTATATTGGTGTTTCCGTAAAGAAAACAGCCAACCGGGGTGGGCTGGCTGTCTTCGGAGAAGGTATTTCTTTTTGGGGTATAGTTTGTTAGACTATATCATTTATGGGGGGTACGCAGATAATATAGCATTTACTCCCGATGTCAACAAGATGCAGCCTTAACAAACTTTACAAAAACTCTTATGTTTTTTTGTTAGTTTTTCACTATAATGCGGGAAGAAGATTCTTCGGGCTGCGCCCTCAGAATGACATTGGGGATTCTCAGGATAACATTGGGTATCCTCAGGATAACATTGGGGATACTCAGGATGACATTGGGGATCCTCAGAATGAAATTGGGGATACTCAGGATGACATTGGGGATACTCAGGATGACATTTGGGGCTATAAGGATTATCCCCACAGTGCTTCGAATTCTTCCCTTGTGAGCTTTTCCTTCTTTAAGAGCTCTTCCGCACATCTTATCAGTACGTCCTTATTCTCGGATATGAGCTCCTGTGCCTTCTTATAACAGGAATCTATTATCGCCTTTACTTCCAGATCTATCTCGCCGGCAGTTTCCTCGGAGTGGCTTCTGGGATGTGCCATATCACGTCCGATGAAAACCTCTTCACCGTCGTCATCATAGCTTACAACTCCCAGTTTTTCGCTCATCCCGTACTTCGTGACCATGGCTCTTGCTTCCTTTGTGGCCTGCTTCAGATCCTGGCTGGCTCCGGTGGTGATATCCCCGCAGAACATCTCCTCCGCTACTCTTCCGCCCATATCCACTACTATCTCATTTATCATACGGGTTTTTGTCATAAATTCCTCGTCATGCTCAGGAAGGGGCATGGTATAGCCTGCCGCCCCGAGGCCTGTGGGGATGATGGATATGGTGTAAATAGGTCCCACCTCGGGAAGAAGATGGAAAAGGACTGCATGCCCTGCTTCATGGTACGCCGTTATCTTTTTATCCCTTTCGGATACGATCTTGCTCTTCTTTTCCTTTCCTATGCCCACTTTGATAAAGGACTGCTTGATATCGTCGTGGGTCAGATACTTCCTCTCTTCCTTCGCCGCCAATATGGCCGCTTCATTTAAGAGGTTCTCCAGATCCGCTCCGGTGAAGCCCGTAGTCGACTGGGCGATCTGGCGGAGATCCACGTCGTCTCCGAGGGGCTTCTTTTCGGCATGTACCTTTAATATCTCTTCCCTACCCCGGACGTCCGGTTTTCCTACTATGACCTTTCTGTCAAATCTACCGGGTCTCATTATGGCAGGATCCAATATGTCAACGCGGTTTGTGGCCGCCATTACGATTATGCCCTCGTTTACTCCGAAGCCGTCCATTTCCACGAGGAGCTGATTTAAGGTCTGCTCCCTCTCGTCATGTCCGCCGCCGAGACCGGTTCCCCTGCGTCTCGCCACCGCATCTATCTCGTCTATAAATACAATACAGGGTGAATTTTTCTTGGCGTCCTCAAAAAGATCCCGGACCCTGGATGCACCTACACCCACGAACATTTCCACAAAATCAGATCCGGAAATGGAGAAAAAGGGTACTCCCGCTTCTCCGGAAACAGCCTTGGCAAGCAGGGTCTTTCCCGTTCCGGGAGGTCCCACAAGAAGTACTCCCTTCGGTATCCTCGCACCCAGCTCGATATATTTGGCAGGTGCCCTCAGGAAATCGACGATCTCCTCCAGATCCTCCTTTTCCTCGTTCAGACCGGCCACATCCTTAAAGGTGACCTTCTGATCCCCGGCCTGTACCTTAACCGCACGGGATTTTCCGAAATTCATCATCTTGCTGTTGCCGCCGCCTGCCTGCATGTTCATAAAGGACATCAGTATAAAGAAGGCTGCAACAGACAACAGTACAGGCAGTGCAAAGCTTACGATCCAGCTTTCACGTGCCACATCAGCGGCCTTATATGCCGGGAACAGCTCCTTCAGCTCCTCCTCGGCCTTACCTGTATCGGAAACATACAGGGTTTCCACGCTTCCGTCCCGGAGACTCACTATAAGTGATCCCGTAGGTGTCTCCGAATTCGGGCGTACCTCAACCCCCACAACCTTATTTGCCTTCAGATCTCCGGTAAAATCCTGATGTGTATAGCTTTCGCTCTTCTTATTCCTGCCCGTCACGGAGAGAAAAACCATAACTATGGCAGCTATTATAAGAAAATACACCAGTGTGCTTCTTACACCGCTACTCTTCTTCAATCAATCCTCCTCCAGTGTCACCACGCCAATAAACGGCAGATTTCTGTATCTCTGGGCATAGTCCAGACCATAGCCCACCACGAATTTGTCCGGAATATCAAAGCCCGTATAGTCTATTTCCACCTCCGTGACCCGCCGGTCCGGCTTATTCAGAAGGGAACAGAGCTTCAGGCTTTCGGGCCCTCTGGTCCTTAAGATCTGAAAAAGATAATGCATGGTCCTTCCGGAATCTATGATGTCTTCCACGACTATCACGTTCTTTCCCCTGATCGGATCATCAAGATCCTGAACGATCTTCACCACTCCGCTTGATTCTGTCTCGTTTCCGTAGCTGGAAACCTGCATGAAATCAATGTAAACCGGAACGGAAATATGTTTTGCGAGCTCACAGGCAAAAAACGATGCGCCCTTGAGGATACAGATCAGCGTGATCTCCTTCCCCGCATAATCCCTGCTTATCTCATCGCCAAGCTCCCTTATCCTCTTATCCAGTTCCTCTTCACTGTACAGTACATCTATTCTGTCAGCCATTATCCGATCCTTTCCCGGCTTTCAACAGCCCTTTATAACCCTATTGATCCAGCCTGATCCTGAGAACCCTCTTCGTTTCCTCTGTTATCCTGTAGCTGTGTCCTATCCTCAGACCCGGCACCCAGATAACATCGTTCCCCCGGGCAAACAGAAATATGCTGTCCCTTTTTTCAGCAGGTATCTTTTCATCGATAAACAGATCCTTTAGCTTCCTGCTGCCCTCTTTTATGGAGATACGATCCCCCCTTCTCCTCGTTCTCCACACAGCGGTATCTTTGATTTTATCATAGTCCAGCCATTTAGTATATCCGGAAACAGGGAAATTTTCTTTTTCCACGGAAATACTGCATATTAGCTTTTGACCGTCCGGAAGCACTATGATACTCTCACTTCCGTCTTCACTGATGATAAACGGTATTTCCTCCGTTTTTTCCATGGATTCCGGCATATTCTTTGTTTTCTTTAATATCAGTTTATCAAAGCTTTTTTCGGCCTTTATTCCATAGGGCAGGGACAGACTTTTTCCGCTTAAGCCCTTTATGAGCTCCTCCAGCGCCCTGACATGGGCTGTCGTTATATCCTTTTCCTTTCCGGCTATAAGGGCTATTGCTTTCTTGAATGCGAGGCTCCTTAGGACCGGCGCGGCTTTTTCCGTACCGGAGATGCTTATCTCGAGTCTTTCCGGCAGAGCTGAGGTATCGGAGACAGCCTTCAGCAGGCCTTCTGCTTCTCCCTCCATATATTCCCATATGCTGCCGAGTTTTTCGGAAGCCTCGTAAATATGCCTTACTGCCCCGGGATTTATCATTTCCGCTTCCGGAATGATATTATGCCTTATCCTGTTTCTGGATAGCTCCACATCGGCATTTGTTTCGTCCTCCCGCCAGGATAAACCTTTTTCCCTGCAGTATTCCTCAATCTCCCGTCTTGTGCAGAAAATCAGCGGTCTTATTATATTCTCGCTCACCGGGCGGATCCCGCATAAGCCCTGTATTCCGGTTCCTCTGAAGAGATTAAAGAGCGTGGTTTCCGCAGAATCCTCCATATGATGTGCGACTGCTATCCTGTCGGCCCCACTCTCATTGAAAACCCTGTACCTTATAAGCCTGCCGGCCTCTTCCTCGGATAATCCCTCCTTTGCGGCAAAATCGGGAATATCGGCATACACCGTCCGGCAGGGAACATTGAGGCTTCTGCACTGTTCCTCCGTAAACCGGCAGTCTTCATCCGCACTTTCTCCCCTTATTCCGTGGTGAACGTGTATGGCTTCTATGCTGATTCCCAGTCTTTCCCTTAGTTCAGACATCAAAAAAAGGAGGCACACAGAATCTGCTCCTCCTGAAACACCGATCAGTACACGGTTCCCCATTTCTGTCATGCGGTGACCGGCCATCACCCTGAAAATACCGTCAACAGTGATCACTTTTCCTCATCCGGTTTGAAAATCACCTCGCCGTCATGCACCAGACCCAGCTTGCTTTCGGCTATTTCCTCAGCAAATTTCTTGGTCTTTGTATATTTCTCATACTCCTGAAGCTCGGTGGTTCTTTTCTCCTCATCCTCTATAGCCCGCTTCAGCTCTGCTTCCCGGGCAAGATAGGTATTGTACTTATTCTGCAGTCTCATACCGTCAATGGATACAACCGCAAGAAGCATCCCCACCACAACAGCTATGCAAAAACAGCCAAACCTGTTCTGTTTTTTTCTTTTAAATGCCGGTGTCTTTGCCATTATCATTCCGAATCCTTAGAATAAAACGATAATACCCTTTGATAATACATGTTATTTTTGCTTTTGTCAATACAGATGTTATTTTTTCGGTATGATTTCAAAAAGCTCCTCTGCCTCTTCCTTTCGGACCACTTCCTTCACATCCTTTACCCTTACCTTTACGCTACGGTTTCCGAAGGCTATCTCTATCACATCTCCGGGCTTTACTTCAGCCCCGGCTTTTGCGGGCTTTTCGTTTATTGTGACTCTTCCCGCGTCACAGGCTTCGTTTGCGATGGTGCGCCTTTTTATCAGTCTTGATACTTTTAAGTATTTATCGAGTCTCATGTCTGTTCCTTTCGAAAAAAAAAGATTCTTCGGGCTTCGCCCTCTGAATGACATTGCGCCGCAGGGGGCATCGCCCTCAGAATGACAGTGCCCGGCTATGCCCCGCAGGGGCTGGCACTCCATACGATCGAACAGGGAAGATGAAATCGCACCCTACCCGCCCGCGGGCCGACGGTCAGTTCTGCTGACATCTTTATCTCGTCGGCCCTGCGAAAAAAAAGGACATGTGCCAGGCACATGTCCCCTTGGAATCAACAAAACATCTTACTTCTTGTTTACAAGATCCTTAAGAGCCTTTCCTGCCTTGAACTTAGGTGCCTTTGATGCAGCGATCTTCATAACAGCACCGGTCTGGGGATTTCTGCCCTCTCTTGCAGCCCTCTTTGATACTTCGAAGGTACCGAAGCCAACAAGCTGAACCTTGTCACCCTTCTTAAGCTGTGCGGAAACAACATCGGTAAAAGCCTTAACTGCAGCTTCTGCATCTTTCTTTGTCAGGCCTGCCTTATCGGCAACAGCAGCAACTAATTCTGTTTTGTTCATTTTGAACTCCTCCTATATACGAGTTTTTATCGGATTTATATGGCCCCTCAGAAGGCCACCAGATATACTTATACGCGTTTTATACTGCTTTGTCAAGGAAAAAGCGACTGTTAGGGTGTTGAAAATCTGCCCATAAAGAGTATCACACCGCTTTCCCTGTCTCTTATAATGTATACAAAGGGTCTGTCGGCAATAAACTCCTCTTTCGGCTCATCTGTGGGTAGAGATGCGAGGCCGACCATTATTTCCGTAACCGCAGCGGCCCTGCTTCCCTCCTCATCAACCTCTACCACTGCTCTATGGCTGATATCGCTTATGATCAGATCTTCCGACAGATTGGAAAAATCAGCTTCTCCGGAAAAGGCAGCGCCCATTCCCATTTTGGTGAGTGCCTCCTTTAGCCCTCCGAGAGTGAGATCCTGTTTGAATTTAGGGATAACAAGGGATCCAAGCTTTGTTTTTTCCGCATTGTCCAGTCTCTCCAGTATATCTGAAGGGGAACTGTCCTCAAAAACAGCAGACATATCCTTCTTTTCAGGATCACTGTACATTATCAGATCCATTTCATACTTACTGTCCTTATAAGGCAGCGCCACTGCCTTCAGAGCATCCCTGTCCGAAAAATAACGTAGGCTTACATTGTCCATATGCATCATTTCTATCTCCGAGTCCTTATGCTTTCCGTGAAAGCTCTGTTCCCAGGTATCGTTATGAGAAAAGCTGTGCTGCCATTCTCCGTAGAAATAGACTGCGTTAAGGATATCCGCCACCGTATTCCTGTCGACTCCCGGCTGGTAATCCGGGATCATTTCCTCCGTTGCATCCTTTACCCATTCCGATATTTCCTTTTTTACGCTATCTGTATCACGGAAGTCCACCTGCCTGAAATCCCCGTCAAAATACTCCCCGGCCGGCTTCGCGAATTTTTCCTCATAATCGGGACTAAGCTTCAGTTTATTGTCGATAAACAGTCCGTTGGCGGTTTTGAAATATGCGCTTTTCCCCTGTTCCCTCCGGTAAAAGCTCCTCATTCCCTCCTTAAAGGCATCAAAATCCTTTATTGAAAGAGCCTTATTGATCCCTTCTGCGGTCTCCCCCCGGGCAGCAAGCTCAGAAAGCGCTATTGCGGAGCAGATGCTGAAGGGTGAAAAAAACAGATTGTCCTCATTGCCGTATTCATTGTACAGCTTCCGGCTGAACTCATTGATAGCCTGCTTCATTTCCTCAGTATCCCCGCTTTCTCTGTATTCTCCGTCTTCCTCTGAAACCGGCTCCTCCGTACTTTCCTCACTAACCGGTTCCTCCGTTGCTGCCTCTGAAACCGGCTCCTCCGTTACTGCTTCTGAAGCCGGCTCCACCGTTGCTTCCTCTGTCGGGGCAGCACTGTTATCGGCCTCCGCTTTATTACTTACCTCAGTCCCGCAGCCGGCAAGCGATATTATCAATATAGAAACCAGGATCATTCCGAGAAACCGTTTCTTCATAACTCTTCACTCCTTCTACTCATTAATAAGCTCATTATAGATTTCCCTTTTTGAAACGCCCCTGTCAGCGGCGGCAAGCTTCAAGGCGCTTTTCCTGTCGTGACCCAGGGCTTCATACATCTCCACGTGCTCCCTGACGGACATTTCGGCGTATTCCTCCGCCCTTTCCCGCTTGATCTCCTCCCGGCTTTTTCCTTCCACCACGAGAACGAATTCTCCCCGGGGGCTTTTTTCTTCATAGTATGAGACTGCTTCCCCAAGGGTGATCCTGAGTATCTCCTCATGCTTTTTCGTCAGCTCCCTGCAGAGAGATATCCTCCGGTCCCCCAGAGCGTCGTACAGATCCTTAAGGGTCTCCCGGAGATGATGGGGCGCCTCATAAAATACAATTGTGCGCGTTTCCTCTTTTATTTCCGCAAGTCTCTCTTTCCTGAGCCTGTTTTCCCTTGGAAGAAAGCCCTCAAAGCAGAATCTGCCTGTGCTTAGTCCCGACAGGGTGAGTGCGGTTATCACCGCGCTGGGTCCCGGAAGAGATGTCACCGGTATCCCCTCCTCCGCACATTTACGGATAAGAACCTCACCGGGATCTGAAATCGCCGGAGTTCCCGCATCGGTGATCAGTGCCACATCCTTACCTGACAGCAGGATATCGGCAAGCTCCCCGGCCTTTTCGTATTTATTGTACTCATAATAACTCGTAAGGGGGGTATGGATGTCAAAATGGTTTATGAGCTTCAGACTGTTTCTCGTGTCCTCTGCCGCAATGAGATCCACCTGTGTCAGTGTCTCTCTGACCCTCTGCGTTATATCCCCGAGATTCCCGATTGGTGTCGCACAAATAAAAAGTGTTCCGCTCATATCAGTATCCGTAAACCTCCGTAATCTCACGCGTGTATTTCCCGTCCTCTCCGAAGATAATGAGAGGCTTTTCACATTTGAGCTCCGCCTTTCCGCCCTTCCTGGCTTCCAGAAGAACCATATCGGGAGCCTTTTCCTTTCCCGGATATACCATCCTCATTCTTTTCGGCTCCAGCCTGTTCTTCCTCATTTCCTCGAAAATATCCGGCAGACGATGGGGTCTGTGTACCAAAAACAGGGCTCCTCCCTGCTTCAAAAGAAATGAAGCCGCCGAGATCACATCCCGGAGTGTGCAGAGTATCTCGTGTCTCGCGATCGCCTTCGGTGCCTCCGGATTTACGATCCCTGAGCCTCTTGTCATATAAGGCGGATTGGAAACCACGGTATCAAAAGAGCCCGCGCTGAAAAGCACGCGGGCCTCCCTTATATCTCCTTCAACAATATCGATCCTGTCCTCCAGCCTGTTATGTATGACGCTGCGTCTGGCCATATCGGCACTTTCCCGCTGTATCTCCAGACCCGTAAAATGTCTGCCCTCTGTCTTTGCGGAAAGGAGAATCGGAAGAATTCCCGTGCCCGTGCCGAGGTCAATAAGCGTCCCGTCCTTTTTCACCGTGGCAAAGCCCGAAAGAAGTACAGCATCCATTCCGAAGCAGAACCGTCCGGGATCCTGTATTATTTCATAGCCGTTCCTCTGCAGATCGTCAAACCTTTCGCCGGCCTTTAATTCTACGTGCTTAAGACTGCTTTCGCTCATCTCCCGTCCCGGATTTTCCCCTGCTGCGGTTCCTTCTGTTTTTCTTATTTCTGTTTCCGCCCCGGTGATCCTTGCCTTCCGCTCCTTTATTCCCCGACTCTTCATCAAGGGCGCTTTCCCCGGGAAGCTCCTCCTCCAGAAGCTCCTTCGGCAAAGGCTCCTCCGGTACCTCTCTCTGCTTTTTCTGCTGATTCTGACCCTTTTTGCGCTTTGCCTTGAAGGTTATCTCCTCAGCCGGATACTCCCGTATCTCTTTTTCATCCTCCGTTTCAAAGAGCACCTTTATCCGCTGGCGGAGAACATTGACCTCGGCAACGGTACCCTCCTCCCCGTAAGGGTCGGCTACCAGATCCCCGACTCCGGGCAGCTTCTTATTCAGATACTCATATGTCTCCTCTTCGTTTTTCAGGCAGCACATAAGCCGCCCGCAAACTCCGGAGATCTTCGTGGGATTTAATGAAAGATCCTGTTCCTTTGCCATTTTGATGGATACCGGAACAAAATCCGATAAATAGCTGTGACAGCAGAGCTCCCGCCCGCAGGGACCGTATCCCCCCAGTATCTTCGTTTCGTCCCGGACTCCTATCTGCCTGAGCTCGATCCTTGTACGGAAAACACCGGCCAGATCCTTCACCAGATCACGGAAATCTATTCTGCCGTCCGCGGTGAAATAGAAAAGAAGCTTGCTGTTATCGAAGGTATACTCGGCATCTATGAGCTTCATCTCCAGCCCATGCTTATGTATCTTTTCCTTGCAGATCTTTATTGCTTCCTTTTCCCTGACCCGGTTCGCCCGGTCGCTTTCAAGATCCTCTTCCGTCGCCTTTCTTATCACTGATCTTAAGGGTGTGTTGAAATCCTCTTCATTCCTTTCCTCAGGGCCGGAGACCACTTTTCCGAGCTCCTTCCCCCTGACGGTTTCAACAACACAGTAATCGCCCTTTTTTAGCTCTGTTTCCCCCGCTTCAAAAGAATAAACCTTCCCGGCGGTGCGGAATCTTATGTTAACTATTTTTATCACTTTATCTACCTCATGTTCATAAACAGCAGTTCAAAGGTATTTTCAGGATTAACATTGGACCTTATCCTGGACCTCGCTGTCTTTATTTCTTCTATAATAATGTTTATCCTTTCGAAGGAATAATATGAAGCGGCTTTTGAAAGCTCCCTTTCCTCATTAAAGAAGATCAGCTTTTCCCCGCTTCCACCTGCCTTGAGAAAGAGCACGTCCCTGAACCACAGAAGGAAAAAGCTCAGTACATCATCACTCTCTTCTTTTTTTCCGGCAGTCTCTGCAGCAGCAAGGGAGACAGCGGTATCATTCATATTCCGTACTCCCGTGACTATATTGCGGAGTTTTTCAAAGAGCAGCTTAAACTCCTCACTTTCGGACAGCAGCACAGCCTTCCCCAGATTTCCCCTGGCAAATGAAATGACGGCTGATGTGTCCGTTATTTCCGGATCCTTCCTTTCCAGAAAGGCGCGTATATCACCGTTATCCACGGCTCTCATCTGAAGGCACACCGCCCTTGACACGATCGTCGGAAGAAGCCGGTCCTTATTTTCCGAAAGGATAATGATCACCGCGTAGGACGGCGGCTCCTCAAGGGTCTTCAGAAGGGCATTCTCCGCTTCATCAGTCATCAGGTTTGCATCCGGGATGATATAGATCTTCCTCGGGCTGTAGTATGGCTTTATCGCCACATCATTAACCACCTGGGATCTGATGTCGGAAACCCCGATGGAGCTTGTTTTTTCGGGAATCAGGGTAATGATATCCGGATGGCTTCCGCTTTCCGCACACTTACATGAGTGACAATGTCCGCAGGGTTCGGCATTCTCTCTTTCCTCAAGGGAGGTCTCACACTGGAGGGCTCTGGCAAAAACCGAAGCCAGGGTCTTCTTTCCCATCCCCTTCTCGCCGTCAAAGATATAGGCATGAGCGGCTTTTCCACTTTTTACAACACCGGTCAGGCTGGAAATGATACTGTCCTGTCCGATTATATCACGAAATCCCATCATGTAAGAATATCAATGAGGAGTCCCTCTATCTCTCCGATCTTATTTAATATCGTGAGGTTATCGCTCTCTTCCTTCAGCAGCTCTTCCGCAAGATTGTCCAGATTCTCGTCTATCAGCTTTATGATACCATATACCCTGTGCCGTCCCCTTCTGTCCAGGAAATTTTCCCTGGAAAATTTGTGGGAACGGTTTATTATCTCATTCATAAAGCCCTTGATAAGGCTCCGGTATTTCCGCATATCCCCGATATCTTTATGCTTTTTTATCCGGCTCCCCTGCATGGTGATCTCATTCATCATACCGGTAAGGCGTTCCTGCAGATCGGTTTCTTCTATATTGCTCATCAGAGCAAATTTAAATGCCTCCGACGGCTGATCGGCAGGCTTAGATGCTTCAGGCTGGGTAACGGCACTGCTTTGATTGACTTTTATATCCATAAATCACCCGATCAATTCCTTTATATCCCGGACACACTGCTTCAGATCATTATTCTTTATCCTTAAGCGGACACCGGCCGCCTCAAGCCTTTCCTCCGAAAAATCGAGATCATCGGCAAGGAAGCGCCTGCATAACTCCCTGTAATCGGGTATAAGCCTTTTCTTTTCCCTCTTTACGGCCCGGATCAGCCGGTCCCCGTCGTCACATTCTATGTATATCGGAATCACAGACCTGATACCCGCGAAGTAATCCCTTATTGAGACAAAGCTTTCCAGGGTTCCGATGAGAACAATGTCGTTCTCTCCTTCGAAGCTCCCGTCATCAACGGTGAAGTATCTCCACAGACCCTGCACCGTATTGTAGCTCCTGTCCTCTATTACCCTGCCCTTATCCTTTAGCTGCCTGAATGTATTCTCATCGGAAAAGCGGTATTCGACCCCATCTCTTTCGCCCTCTCTTAAGGGTCTCGTGGTATAGGGTATGACGGTCTTTAGATTCCCGCTGCTTCCCCTTGTCAGCTTCCTGAAGATACTGTCCTTTCCGGAGGCGCTTTTACCCATAAGAACAAAGATACGGTTCATTTAAGCTCCCTTATGGCTCTTTTCAGCCTGCTGAAGCCTTCCTTGTCATCCATAAGGGAGGTCATCAGCAGGACATATTTTCCTGCTGTTTTTTCCGGCTGCAGATGAAAATCCTCTCTAAGTCTCCGGTAGAGAGTCCCTGCATCCATATCCCGGTGGGACAACAAAAGCTTCGTGGGGTCGAAGCCGTATATCCCGTATTTCCCGATCATCCCGGTGCCTTCCAGTCTGACTTTTATGTTTTCCTCCGCTTCAAGGCGAAGCTCTTTAAGCTCTCTATTTAGTGCCGCAAAATACTTCTCACCCTCGGCCCTTAGGAATGTAAGCATCCTGTCGGCTCCGGCCATAAATATATAGGAAGGGCTGGTGCTCTGAAAGACCGAATAATAATGCCACAGCTTTTCCCTGTCCACGAGGGATCCGTTTACGGTAAGGATTGCAGTCTGGGTAAAAGCGGGAAGATTTTTGTGAAGACTCTTTATAATGATATCCGCCCCGGTCTCGGATGCATTTTCAAAATTGAAATCATCGGAAAACGGCCTGTAAAGCCCGCCATGTGCTCCATGGGCACTGTCTGTGATAAGCGGAATATTCTTTTCATGACAGACAGCTGCTATAGTCCTTACATCGGACAAAAAACCCTCATAGGTCGGAGACGTGATAAAAACTGCTTTTATCCCCGCATCGGCGTCAATAGCCTCTCTTACCTTTACGGGATCAATGCCTCCCTTCAGTCCGCTTCCCTCTATCTCCTCCGGTTCTATAAAAACCGCCTCTATATTCTTAAGCTCCACAGCATTTACGGCACTTACATGACAGTTGCTGCAGAGTAAAAGCTTCTCCCCCGGCTCTGTGCAGGCCGAGATCGCGGCCATTACCCCGGATGTGGAACCGTTAATAAGGAGTCTAACCTCATCACCGCCGAAATAATCACAGAGATTCCGGTTCAGGCTGCGAATAAGCCCGCCGGGCTTATGGAGATCGTCAAAACCGTCTATCTCCGTAATGTCTATTATGTACGGATCAAAGCCCTTAAACCTTCTTTTATGTCCCGGCATATGGAAGGGATACATATCGGATTCCGAGTATTTAATTAGCTCGTCAAACATAGGGTGTCCTACTGCCCTTCCTGAGGCTGCCCCTCCGCCGGAGGCACGGCCTGCTGTATGCCCTCATTTATCTGTCCGTCCATAGCCTCTGCCTGCTGCTGAAGGATAAGCTGGAGAAGAGCCTGCTGCTGTTCCTCAGTCAGCTGAGTAACATCGGAATTCTCCTGCTGGGGAACCTCCTGCTTGCCGCCGTATACAATGACAGGTTCTCCCTTTTCCACGTTGTCAAAGATCTCTTCAGCCTTTTTCTTCGGCAGATTAACACATCCGTGGGATCCTCCGGTTATGTAGATATCCCCTCCGAAGCTGCTCCGCCAGGAAGCATCATGCATCCCGATATTGCCGTTAAATGGCATCCAATAGCTTACCGGTGATGAGTACGTCTCTCCCACCAGGGTAGCGTCCCTTTCCTTATAGGTAATGGCATAGGTCCCGTCGGGAGTATAATTTCCGGCAGATACCTTTCCCGATACACAGGAGCTGTCAACCATGAGCTTATTGTCCTTATATACATAGACATGCTGGTTATCCAGATCTATCTCCACATAATCGCTCCCGATATCACTGTCGCCGTGTTTTACCGCCTCTGCAAAATACACAGGCTTGAATTCACCGCTTTCCCCGTTATATATCGCTTCGATCAGGGCTGCTGTGGTATTCGGTCTGTCGGTCCACCAGCCGTAGTTCCCGCCCCTTACGGTAATGGTCTCCCCGGAATGGGTCTTAAATTCCCTTCCTATCCCGAAGGTGTCATGTGCCTTGGCAAGGGAATCCACGTATTCCTTGACCTTTGTCTCATCCATCGTGACCTTTGTCCCATCCACAGAGATCCACTGTCCGATAAGCTCCCCGTCTACGATCTCCGAATTATCGCCGTAATCTATGGTGAGCTTCACATTGACAAAATTATTGAGATTGTCCCTCAGTTCATTGAGTTCCGGATCGTCCGAAAAAACCTCCGGTGCCTTATAACAGCCCTCATCTTCCAGGACAACTTCATCCTTCAATAGCTCCACGGCCTTTTTTACCGCTTCATTTACCTTATTCTTCAAGAGAGCCGTTCCCGGATCCTCCGGAATGACCGAATATCCGCTTTCGCTGTCGTATTCGCTGAGATACGCATCCACCGGCTCTCTCTGATTATCATAGATACCCAGGGCGGAAATATTGGCATCCAGACGGTTGTCGTCAAATTCGATAAGGTTCTTGCTGTTCAGCTTCGGATTCCTGAAAAATGAAAGCGGCCAGCTGAAAGGATTCTGTTCTTCAATAAGCTCGCCTATCGCACCGTTAAATACAGGCTTTAAGCCGATGTCTGAGGCCTTTATCTTCCCGCCGGTTCCTTCCCTTCCCCTGACAGTCAGGGTATATCCCATTACGTCCTCAGCAAATACCTCCTCCGTCTCTTCCTCGGTCATCCTTGCAACCTCTTTGTCGTTAAAGGTGGTGTTCGGAAGAAACCTCCCCATAAAATAAAAGGTTCCCGCAAAGTACGCTATCAACAGTAAGATCAGGAATCCCAGACTTACGGTAAGTATTATATATTGTTGCTCCCTTTTTCTTCTTCTTCTCATCTTCGCTTTATTTTCTCTTCTCGTAGCTGTCTATAAGATACCTGTACCTCCCCAGGTTCATATCTATTATTGTCTTTATCCTGCCTTCGGCAAAAAGATCCGCCCTTGTTAAGAGCCTTATCTTCTCATAATACTCGTGGAGATCCGGATCCTCTACGAAATTGCCGTTCTCCCGTACACTTTCCTGATATCCCTTAGGTATCTCACGGCGAAGATGCCCTACTCGCCAGTTCTCCTTATACTCGGCAGGAAGCTTTGAGAGAAAGGGATCCCCCAGAGCATATGTGTCGTTCAGGTAGAGATCGGGGTTATAATATACCAGAATACCGGCTGCATTTTCTATTATTCCTCCCGAAAACCCGTTTGCCCTCAGATCATCCGGAGCCTCATTATTCCAGGTATCCCGGATACATAATCTCCCGGTGGAAAGAAGGGAGACAACATTATTATATAGCCCCGTGGTGTCATAATAATACTCCCTTTCGTCGGATATCTGCGAGCTGTATCGGTGACCCGCCAGATAAAGGGTGCCGTTTGTTCTTCCAAAGGTTGCGGCAAATATCACCGACACAAAAACCGCCGTATAAAAAACCCTCCTTATTAGCGGGATTTTCGATACATCCGGTTCCGTATCATTTATCATCATTACCGACAGGCAGACGGAAACAAATAACAGATTTGTAAAATGTCTCCCCATCATAAAGTCCCCGCCTATCCGTATGATATAGATCCCGTAAAACAGGATCCCCGCGGCAACAAGGGTATATTTCAGTTTTCCCGAAAGCACCCCGAGGATCACTGTTATCGCAGGTATCACTACGACCACGGCATCATCAAGGGCTGTATAAAGCGTATATAGAATGCCTCTCTTTATGTATTCCGTCATGGCTATATCCGTTCCCAGCTTCACATATGCGGGGTTAGGGAAGGGGAAGCCGAAATAAAAGCAGGCAAATATCTCCCAGAGTATGAAGGGAAGAAGCCCCAGAATGGCGATCCCGGCTGCCTTTATGAAGGATACATCCTCCCTCTTAAAGAGGTATATCCATACTATGACCGGCACAAATATCAGAACGGAATCCATCCTTGCCATGGCAAGAAGGGACATAACAAGTGCCAGTGCCAGCAGGCTTTTCTCATTGAACTGTTCCTTCCCTTTCAGAAAAAACAGAAACAGCGCACTTAGGAAGAAGAGAAGGCTGTTTTCCAGTCCCGAGGTGGTATAGCTGATAAATGCCTGACTGCCGCTCAGGGCGACGAAGCTCAATAGTACCTGCTCCTTTGTGTGGCACAGCTTATAAACCAGGATATAATATGCCGCCATTGAAAACAGGGTACATACAAAGAGAGAAGTAAAATACATCTCCCTCGTAATAAAATAAAAGAGCGCTATTATCAGTGTAAACAGCGGGCAGGTGCTGGCCGTTGCCCTTTCTCCCACGTTATAGACAAGCCCATGTCCCTCCACGAGGTGTCTGGACATCACATAGCCGTGATAAGCGTCATCCGACTGCCAGGCAAGGGCAATGACAATTATGCAGAAGCCAATGCTTGTAAATAGACGCCATCTGTCAATTGAAAATGCTATTCGCTTTTTTGCATCCATTTATCTATAGAAGTATCTGTTCTTTTTTCAGGAACCTGTTATGCCAGGCGGTCCTGAAATACTTGAAATTCGCAAAGAAGGAATTCTGTGACTCCCCTTCCGTCCTCGCAGTCCAATGTCCGGGTATCTCAATGAATTTTACACCGAGCCTTAAGGGCTTCAGGGCGGTTTCCAGGAAGAAGGGGTGCCTAAGCTCCTCCCATCTTATCCTCTTCATAAGGTCGGTGGGGAAGATCCTGTAAGCATAGGTCAGATCCGATAGTCCGGTAAAGTAAAACAGACCGATGGCTCTCTCAAAGATCAGATTGCATATGAGCTTTATCTTATTATAGTGCTCGAATCCGCCGCCCTTTTTCCAACGTGTCGCTGTGATTATCCGCTTCGGATATTTCTTTGCCTTTGCGATAAATTCCCTGATAACATGGGGATCCGTCTCCAGATCCGAAGACATCATCACCACATGGGAGCCTTTCGCAAGGTTTATCCCTTCCCGGATCGCTCCGCCCACGAAGGGAAGCTCCTGATTGTGTATATACACCGGAATCCTGTCCTTATATTTCTCCACAAGCTCCTCTGCCGTTTTTCTGGTTTCAGGGCTTGTTCTGTCACAGAGAAGCAGGATAAATTCCGCAATATCCTCTCTGACATTGGTACCCGCTATTATATCCACTGTCTGTTTCAGGGAATAGGTTTCATCCATTGCGGGAAGAAGTATAGTCACATTCTCAAATGAAGAAGGCATCTCATATCCTCGATTCCCAGTCATGGAACACATCCGTAAGGGTCTGCTCCATGCTGTATTCCCTCTCATACCCGAGTGCTTTTATCTTGCTGTCGTCTCCCAGGAGCAGCGGCTCATCCGCCACGCGGAACAGCTTTTCATCGGAAATAACCTTCGCGTCGGTGCCGGATATCTTCACCAGCATATCCAGGATCTCCTTTATCTGATATGCCTTTCCATTGCAGATATTATACGGCTCCCCGGGATTACCCTTTTCCATCATAAGCCGCATAGCCCTTACCCCGTCCCGTACATCGATATAATCCCTGTAGGTCGACAGATTTCCGACATGAATCTCCGGCGGCAGCTTCCCGGCCTTGATAAGCGCCAGCTGTCTCGCAAAATTCTGTATGGCGGTTGCGGGCGGATGCCCCGTTCCCACATGGATAAACATTCTGGGGAGATACACCTTCATACCGTAATTTAACGCGTACTGCCTTCCCAGATTTTCCACCCCCGCCTTTGACACTCCATAGGGAGTATGGGGGGTAAGTAATCTGTCCTCCTTTAAGGGACAGTCCTCCTCCTTTATATTGCCGTACTCCGCACTGGAGCAGGCAAGCAGTATTTTCGCATCGGGAGCCGCTTCCCTGGCACAGTACAGAACGTTCAGGGTTCCAATGTAATTGGTTTCGTGTGTAACATACTCCAGATTCCAGGAATCCCCGTTGAATGCCTGGGCTGCCATATGGACGATAATGTCCGGCTTCATATCCTTCATTATCCTCATAAGAGCATCCCGTTCCAGAATATCGCAGCGGATAATATCCCCGTCCTGGATCGCGGCCATCCTGCTGGATGCGGAATTCCGGGCCAGACCCTTTACCTCCGCTCCGTCTTTCTTATAACTTATCATAAAATGGGAACCGACCATTCCGGTTCCGCCAAGCACAAGTACTTTCAAAACAAAACCTCATTTTTATGCTTTCCTGTTATTTAACACTTCATTTTATCAGTACTGCGTTTATAATGCAAACATTGTGTGATCTCAACCAAGGATAAACGCATCAATTCTCTCCGGAAAACGTATTGGCTGCGTGTCCACAAGCATAACCCTTTATCGGAACCGCAGCCAAGATATGCCGCTTACTGCGGATTGGCACGCGGAGTATAAACAAATCGTTCGTGAATGCTCCGCGTGCCTAGCCGCAGTTGGCGGAGAGCTTGGCGTAGCGCGTTCCGCAGGGTTTGCTTGTGGATATGCGGTCAATACAGATGGAGAGATTGATGCGTTTATTCTGTGCTTTGCCATAAGAGATTGACAGGAACGGATAATAGGTCTATTATTTGCGCCGTGATGAGTAATAGCAGTGCACATTCCATGACAGAGGGAAATCCTCTGAAGTTAATACTGAAATTCGCCCTTCCTTTACTGCTTGGTAATATTTTCCAGCAGACCTATAACGTAGTTGACGCTGCCATTGTGGGACAGACCCTGGGCGATAAGGCTCTTGCAGGAGTAGGCGCATCCAGCAGTGTACAGTTTTTTATTCTCGGCTTCTGCATCGGACTCTGCGCAGGCTTTGCAGTTCCCGTTGCCCAGCGCTTCGGGGCCGGAGATATGGGATCCCTGAGAAGGTATGTCTTCCACAGCCTTCTGCTTGTGGTGTTCTTCTCCGTCCTCCTTACCCTTGTCTGCGCCCTGGGCTGCCATAGTATCCTCCGGCTTCTCCGGACCCCCGGCGACATATATGATAATGCCTATATCTATCTCTTTGTGATATTCTGCGGTATTCCCTTTACACTGCTGTACAATACCGCCGCGGGTTTCCTACGTTCCGTCGGGGACAGCCGCACCCCCTTTATTTTCCTTGCCATTTCAACAGTTGCAAATATAGGTCTTGATATTTACTGTATTACCATCCTGAAGCTGGGTGTTTTCGGAGCCGCCATAGCTACCGTTGCCTCCCAGGCATCAAGCGGGGTTCTATGTCTTATCTATATTATAATAAAGATGAGATTCATCATTCCGAAGAAAGAGGATCTTGTTGTGAAAGGCTCCTATTTCACCACCCTTCTCGGTATGGGGCTTCCTATGGGAATGCAGTATTCCATAACGGCTGTCGGCAGTATGGTAATGCAGTCGGCCAATAATTCTCTCGGCAGTATTTACGTTTCCGGATTCACTGCGGGAATGAAGATAAAGCAGTTCGCCATGTGTCCCTTTGATGCCATCGCCACTGCTGTTGCAACCTTCTGCAGCCAGAATTACGGTGCGGGTAACATTTCAAGGATCCGCAAGGGAGTCCGGATAGGCCTTATTACCACTGTTTCCTACGGTATTCTTGCGGGTGCGCTTATGTTCTTCTTCGGGCGTACCGCCTCACTTTTATTCGTAAGCCGCGATTCCACTGCCGTTCTGGATGCTTCGGCGCGGTATCTAGGCGCTCTGGGACTCTTTTTCTGGTCTCTGGGGATCTTAAGTATCTGCCGTATGGTGGTCCAGAGTCTTGGTTTTTCCCTGATCACGATCTTCTCCGGCTTCTCGGAAATGGTGGCACGTATCCTTATGAGCATTTTCGCGGTGCCTGTATTCGGTTATGCTGCCATATGCTTTACCGATCAGGTTGCCTGGCTTTCAGGCTGCGTTTACATTGTTCCGGTATACCTCTTTTGCATAAATAAGATAGAAAGAATGCTCCGCAGCGAGGCGGAGCATTCCTGAGAAAACACCTGTGTCTTTGTGGTCAGATCTTTTCCACCTCTTCCTTTAACGGGATGGAATCGGTGGCTCCGGGTCTTGTAACTGCGATGGATGACGCCCTTGCGGCAATATCAAGGCTTTCCGGGATGTCATGCCCGCTTATCACCGAGGAAATAAAGTAACCCGTAAAGGTATCCCCGGCAGCCGTGGTGTCCACAGCCTTAACCTTGTATATCCCCTGTCTGTATTCCTTATCCTTATATTTATATACCGAGCCTTCACTTCCCAGCGTCAGTACTATCTCCGCATCTGGATATTTTTCCGAAAGAACCTTAAGTATCCTGTCAGGCTCCTTTTCGCCGCTTATCTGACCACCCTCTATTTCATTAAGAAGGAAGAGGGATACCTTCTTCAGATCGCATTCTTCAACTGCATTGTCGTAAGGCGAAGGATTCAGAACGATCTTCAGCTTCTTTTCATAGGCTCTGTCTATGATGTAATCCAGAAGATTCACTTCATTCTGGAGTATCAGCATATCTCCCTCTCCGAAACTGCCTAAAACCTCGTCTATATATTCCTTTGTAAACTGCCTGTTTGCGCCGCCAAATAGAAGTATGGAATTCTGACCATCCTTATCCACCTGGATAATGGTGTGTCCGGAGCGGCCGGGGATCTTTCTGATAAAGGTTGCATCCACATTGTTCTCCACACATTTGTCGATAAGGAGCTGTCCCTCTTCGCCAACAAGACCGGCGTGGTAAACCTTTACCCCGGCTTTTGAAAGGGCGATTGACTGATTCAGACCCTTTCCTCCGCAGTTTTCCTTCACATCCCCGGTAGGCTCCGTTTCCCCGGGAATGATGATGTGATCCACCGGATAAACATAGTCGATATTTAATGACCCGAAATTTAATACCTTCATAATATTACCTCCTCTGTTAAAGCTGTTTTTCACTGCTCTAAATCTTCACATTTGACTTGTCCAGACGTCCATCTGCTTCATCAGAAAGCCTTGCCGTATAATTTATCTGCAAGTGTCATCGCGCGTTCAGCCACAACATCCGAATTGTAATGCTGCCATTCCCCCCAGCGCCCAAGCCCGATAATGCCATGCTCTTTCATCGCCGAAAGAATTTCCGTCATATTCTCATTCTTTCCTATGGTATTAAGGGGATATGCGTACTTATTTACAAAATGCTCTCTTTCCCTTTCCCTGTAACGTGTGAGATTCGTTTCTGTCCAGTAGCCCTTTGATCCCGGGCAGAAATTGTGTCTGACTAGTATCCTGTGGTACTCCTTGTCTTCATCGGGATAGTAGATCCAGTGTGCAGAGGTATCCAGTCTTTCTTCGTGATATTCTGTGACAATTGATGAATACTTAAGCCTCCCTATGCGTTCCGCTAAAGCCGGATCGGCACCCTTTATTTCCTTAAGATCAGTCCATGGAACGGTATTGATTATCACATCAGCCCTATATTCATCATTAACGCTTCTTTTGTCAATATCAAGCTTCTCTGCCGCAACCCCCGTCTTCAGGCAGTCGCCCAGACTTTCCGCCATCCTCTTCCACAGCTCGCCGTAGCCGTATTTCTTCGGATAATAAAACTCCGCATGCCCCGGTTGTCTGGCATAAGCCCTGTGCTCGAGACAACTCCTTAAGGTGTCCTCAAAGGAAACATCCGGCAGCTTTTCCAGCCAATAGGTCCCCAGCGAATCCAGCTCCTCCCCGAACATTTTTTTATTGTAGGGCAGCATATAGTCCTCTGCGATCCGCTTTCCAAGCTTCCAGTATATCCAGTCGGTGAATTTTTCCGGCATCGGGACGCCGGACACAGATCCCGCCTCCGCTATGGCCTTTAGGTACTCAACCTGTGTGTCCGTATCAAGCATCCAGATATTGGCTTCTATGGGGCTTCCTATGATCTGTCCCTTCAGATCTATGCGGGAATCCCTCTCATATCTGTCCCACTCATTCTCCGGCAGATACCTGAACAGGAATTCCGTTACATCCGGTCTTCGTACATCTAGAAAATGCCCGCCGCCGATATCAAAGGGGGCACCGTCCACGTTCATGCTCCTGCAGAGTCCGCCAGCCTCTTTTTCCTTTTCCAGTACGATAATATCCTTTATTCCCTTTTCCTTTAGCTTTGCAGCCAGCGTAAGCCCGGATGGACCCGCGCCTAAGATTAGATATTTCATATGATACCTGCTTCTCTGCTTTTATTCGTATTGTTCAATTTTACAGGACTTTTCCGTCTTATTCAACTTTTGTAAGGTAGTACCACCTGATCAGGGCTATTCCGATGATTATTACATATCCGCAAATACTTAATAATTCCGGTGTCTCATTTAAGAATATCATTCCGAGAAGAGCCGCAAATATAACCTGTGTATAATCAAAGACCGAGATCTCCTTCGCCGGAGCAAATCTGTAGGCGTTCGTAATGGAAAACTGTCCGAGGGAGGCGGCAATACCTGCCATTATAAGACAGAGCAGCTGTTTTACGGACATTGGATGATAGTCTATGATAACGGCGGGAAGCGTGACAAGGCAGGAAAATAGCGAGAAACAGATCACTATTATCGGAGTTTTCTCGCCCTTTTTTCCGAGTTTTCTCACAAATACATAGGCCGTTCCCGCCCCGAAACCACCGTATAATCCCACGAGTGCCGGTATGACCTCCGACACGGTTCCCGTTGGTCTGATAATGAAAAGCGCCCCGGTAAAGGCGATTATAGTTGCAATTATGTCCAGCCTTGTAGGTATTTCCTTCAGAATGAAAACAGAAAGAACTATGGCGAAAAACGGGGACAGCTTATTTAGCATATTCGCATCAGCTATACCAAGCCGGTCTATAGCATAGAAATTTGCTATTAACCCGCTGGTGCCGAAAAGACAGCGAAAGAATATATCGGGACGATTCTCTTTTTTGATAGTTAATGGGATTTTTTCTTTGAGAAGAACTGCTGTCGAAACAAAGATCGCAACAAAATTCCGGAAGAATGCCTTCTGCATGGTGGGAAGATCCCCGGAAATCCTGACAAAAAAGGTCATAAGGGAAAACCCGAAGGCTGCAAGGATAATGCAGATTATTCCCTTGATCTTATTATTCGTATCTGTTGTTTTGCTCTCTGTCTTAATATCCACTGTATAAATATAAATCGTTCAGTACCGCGGCCTGCATAACAGCAAATGACGTCTGAAAACCCCGGCATACAGTTTCTCTTTAAAATGAAAAAGTGCCCAGAGCCGGAATCGAACCAGCGACACGAGGATTTTCAGTCCTCTGCTCTACCAACTGAGCTATCTGGGCGAATAGAGAGGATGATCAGCAAGCCATTTTCAAAATCGAAAAGGACGTGAGCGCTTGCGCTCTAAGGACTTTCTGATTTCTGAAAATAGTTTGCTCGTCTTTACGAGCAAACGTACATCCGGCGGTTGCGAACATGGACGCTTCCGAAGAAAGCGGTTCTGCGAAGCAGAATTTGCTGACGCGAAGCGTCTGCAAACCGTGAGCAAGCGACGGATGGGCTTGCGCTATTCCCATCTAATATGGGCTTCGTGCTCGCACGAAAGCACATATGACGATGAAAATATTTTGCGACAAACGGCCATAAGCGAAGGAGCTTGCTCCGTAGCGAATGGGCGATTGTCGCGCATTGCGACGTACGCATTTGCAAGCGACGGATGGGCTTGCGCCTGACAATCTGTTATAAAAGTAGCGGGGACAGGATTTGAACCTGTGACCTTCGGGTTATGAGCCCGACGAGCTTCCAGACTGCTCCACCCCGCGTCAAATGGATGGTGATGGATTCGAACCATCGAAGCAATTTGCAACAGATTTACAGTCTGCCCCCTTTGGCCACTCGGGAAACCATCCATAAATTAAGAATGTACACAAAAACTGTAATGGAGAGCCGATGAGCGGACTCGAACCGTTAACCTGCTGATTACAAATCAGCTGCTCTGCCAATTGAGCCACATCGGCGTATTTACTTCTTTGAGCAGCTGATCTGTAATCAGCGCTCTGCCTACATTTGACTCGCTTCGCTCATCAACTGTCACGAATTGAGCCACATCGGCGTATTCACTTACCAAGTCACGATCTTCAGCTTTTTAAAAAAACTGGGACCTACAGGGCTCGAACCTGTGACCCCCTGCTTGTAAGGCAGATGCTCTCC
>CAMVGV010000010.1 GCA_947167135.1 uncultured Lachnospiraceae bacterium | reverse complement strand
GCTGATGATACGGCAGGATCGGAAAATGTGCCGGAAGATACTATAGCTGCCGCTGATGATACGGCAGGATCGGAAAATGTGCCGGAAGATACTATAGCTGCCGCTGGTGATACAGCAGGATCGGAAAATGTGCCGGAGGAAAAAACAGCTGCCGCTGATGATACGGCAGGATCGGAAGAAGTGAAGGAAGAGTCAGATGAGGATGAGCCATCTGACGAAAAGACCGGGGAGATGGTATCGGAGAATAAGGTTTCAGAGAACAAAGCCCCGGCATTTGAAGAGTCTAAAACCATCGGAGACGTTACCATAACCGTATCGGCAGAAGAAGGCGTATTCCCGGAGGATGCGGAACTGTCTGTAAAGAAAGCCGACAGAGTGAAGGAAGAACAGGCAGAGGATGCTGTAAATGAAGTGCGTGATGAAAACGTGAACGTGGCAGCTTCTTACACCTATGACATAAAGGTTCTTGATAAAGACGGCGGAGAAATTGAGCCCGAAGACGAATCAAAGGTTCATGTGTCCTTCACCCTTAATGAGGTTGCGGATGAAAACCTCAGCACAAATATCTACCACATAACAGAAAGCGACGATACCGGGCTTCCCCCTATTGAGGAAGCTGGCGGCGGAACGCCGGCTGATGAGGGTGACGAGGGCAATGCGACGGATGAGGTGCTAAACGCCGAACAGCTCACTGTAGAAACCGACGGAACCACCGCCACAGCCGAAACCGACGGCTTCTCTCTCTACACCGTAGAATTCACCTATGAAAATAAGCAGTATGTAATGCCCGGAGACGGTGAGATCCCTCTCTCAACCATCCTTGATACAGTAGGCCTCACCGGTGAAGTCACGGATGTAAGGGTCAGCGACGAAGACCTCTTTTCGGCATCTGACGAAACCGGAGAGTGGATCGTCACCGCACATAAGGCATTTTCAAGCAATGAATGGATGAAGGTCAGGATAAACGGTGTGGATTACGAGATCACGGTGACGGATGATCAGGGAGATTATAACATTTCCGGTGGATCGATCACCATCAACGGCTCTAACAAGGACACTTGGAATAACAGAGTCATAACAGGGACTATAAACAAAGCAAACTGCGAGGCCAATGAAACAAGTTTCTTTAATAAACACGGCGCGCTGAACAGTTCACGTGCGGCCATCATTATCGACGGTACAGAGGTTAATTTAACGATCAGAGATCTGAATATAACCGCCACCTGTCCGGAAAGTGGTGGTTATGCGATCATGGTATCACCCATTCTTTTGAAAAATAATGCAATACTTAATCTGACTATTGAGGGAGAGAATAATCTTACCGCCTGCTGGGGCGGCGCGGGAATCTGCGTTCCCGGTGGCTGTACGCTTAATATCAGCGGAAACGGAACTCTTAATGCCACAGGAGGAAATGACGGAGGAAACTCTATCGACGATTACAGCATGGGCGGCGCAGGTATAGGAATGTGCCAGTATCTTACGGAAAGCGAACTGGGAGGAACCCTTGGAAACATTACCATCTCCGGAGGCACCATCACTGCACAGGGAGGTGCCCAGTACTACGACACCTTCGGAGCAGCAGGTATAGGCGGATCCGAAGGAACAACGGGAGGAGTTATCAAAATAACCGGAGGCAATGTCACGGCTAAAGGCGGTTCTCAGGCAGCCGGTATAGGCGGAGGCGGATCCGGTACCGTGGATTCCATTACTATCAGTGGAGGAACTGTAAAAGCGACAGGCGGAAAGGTACAAGGTGGTAGTGATGCACATTTTGTGGGCGGAACATTTATAGAGGTAGGCGGCAGTAGTCTGGGCAGTACAGCCATCGGATGCGGATATGAAGGCAGCCAAGACCACGGGGTTGGCTTACCGGCTATCAGTATCGAGGGTGGCAATGTAACTGCAGAAGGAAATATCGGCTGTCCTGACGTAGGATACTATAGTAATATGGGAAGCCTTACAGTTTCTGACCCGAATCAGGTTTCATGTACCGGAAGGATCACATGCCCGGGGTATGCCAATCCTGAATTTACCGTAACCTTATATGGCACAGGGATTTCAGAAGGCACCGGCGAATGCGGGTTCCGGATCGGTAATGAAAGCACTTATAAGCCATGTAATTACAGCGTCACCTCAGACGGCGCCGGGAAAAAGCTGACAGTAAAGACTACAAGGATAATAAAAGATGCCGAGTCTGTTGATACATTGGCCGCACATATAAAGATAGGGAATGTGACCTACAACACGGCTTCTACGACCCTCTCAAAGGAAAAGAAGGAGCAGGCACTCTACTCCGGATACCTCTGTACCCTTTCCGGCGCAGTGTACGATACAGGAATGCCTAATGTCGCCACAGGTACGGTGGAGATAGAAGGAGTGACCCCTGAGGCTTCATCTGTCAGTGTATCAGGAAGTAAAGCCACCGTTTCCGCTACATTTTCACTTCCGGAAGACGGTTCATTAACAGACGAGGGCTCGTTGACTAAGAAAGTCACAGTTAAGATTGGAAATAAGAGCTATCAGCTTGATGATATGACCTTTGAAAGGTCTGCAGCGCACAAAAAGAAAGCAGAGTTCTCCCATAATGCAAATGGGTACAGCTATATTGACGAAAAGGGTGTTGAAAAGTACAAAAAGGACAATGAGGTAACCGTGCTGGACGGAAGCCAGACGGCTCTGGTAACAGGCTGGTACGCCGTTCCGGCAGGACAGACGATAGAACTGAAGGGTGAATCGGTTAAGGTTACTTCCGGTAGTACTGAATATAACTCAAACTATCCCGTGAATATCAACGGTGATGTCCATATTATCCTCTGCGACGGATCTACAGCGGATGCAAAATGCGGGATCAATGTGAAAGAGGGAAACAGTCTTACCATATACGGACAGTCTAAGGGAACCGGAAAGCTGAAGGCAAGTGACCATCCGTACAATACGTTTTATGGTTATACGGCTATCGGCTCAGGGCTTCGTTCTAAACCGAACGATCCGTGTGACCCTGCAGGCAATATTACGATCTGTGGCGGAGTGATAGAAGCCGTAGCACAAAATGCACCGGCCATTGGCGGGGGAAATCACGGCATCGGTGGAACGCTGACTATCACCGGAGGAAAAATAAATGCCAAAGTCGAAAGGAATTGGAATATTGTTACGGGCATCAATGCTATAGGTGGATATTACTATACGCCTTATAGCGAAAACGGTGGCTGCGAGGGTGATGTTATCCTCTCCTGGAACGATCCGGGTATGGAGCTGTACACCAGCGCATTCCACGCAGAGAGTAATACAACGGTCGACTTTCAAAAGACCTTCGTATTGAAGGATTCTCCGGAAACTGTGGCTACCCGGGACAACATGGGAGGCACGACCATAGTTCCCGGTGTAAAGATCACATTCGATAAGGGAGAGCTCTCCGGCAGCATGGAGGGTACCTACGGCAGGTCAGGAGGAAGCTTCACACTCCCCGAATGCAGCTTTACTGTCCCTGATGGAAGTAACTCTAAGTTTGCCGGATGGAAGGTAGGAAATGATGATAAGGTGCTGCCTGCAGGCACATCCGTAACATTGCCCGGTAATACGGACTCATTGACACTGACCGCAGTTTCCAAACCCCTATATATAATCGAGGGTTATACGGCAGAGGGTGCGAAGATCAAAGCTACAGGCACAAGTGATAACGGTTCATTTGTTAAAGTTATTACTATAGATAAGCCCTCTCATGAAATCTACGGGGATCAAAAGAGTGCGGAAGCGACTATAAGCGGAGATACGGATTTCCTTGGGACTCCCGGGATCTCCTATTACAAGGGATCGTCTAAGCTGGATGCCGCGCCGACCGGAGCCGGAACCTATATAGCAAAGATCACCCTGGGTGAAGGAACCGGAGCAGCTACTGCGAGCGTGGAATATACCATTGCCCCGAAGAGGGTTACCATCACCGGCGTGACTGTTTCCGAAAAAGAATATGACGGCACGACAGAAGCGACTCCTGTTATGACGTCTGCATTGATTGACGGCAAGGTAGGCAATGATGATGTAGAAATTGAGGAAGGTACGGCAGAATTCTCAGACGCAAACGTCGGTGACGGCAAGACCGTGACATTTTCCGGCTTCGCGCTCAGTGGTACGGTCGCTGGCAACTATGAGCTGATTTCCCAGCCTGCGGCTGTAACCGCAGATATTACTAAGCGCTCAGTCACCATCACAGCAAAGGATCAGAGTGTGGAACTTAATGGAAGCATCGCCACGGGAACAAATATGGTAAGTGTGACATCGGGTTCTCTTGTTGACGGACATGCTATCAATACAGTTACTCTTACATCGAGCAGCACTGCCGCCATCACAGATAGCGGCACCATTACTCCAGGTGCAGCAGTGATAAAGAGTGGCACTGCGGACGTTACCGCCAAATATAACATCACCTATCAAAACGGAACTCTCACTGTCACAAAGATCAAAGCAGTGGTAAAAAAGGCTCCCACAGTAAAGAGCCTTACCTATTCCGGCCTGGATCAGACTCTTGTTGAAGCGGGGATCGCTGCAGGCGGAACGCTGAAATACAGCCTGACATCCGGAAGTGGTTATGCAGAGACTCTTCCCGAAAGGAAAGATGCCGGAACCTATACCGTATACTACAAGGTCTTTGGAGATAATAATCATGAGGACAGCGATGAAGGACAGGTTTCTGTCACTATAAAGAAAAAGGCTGTCACGGTTAAAGCAGATAATAAAGAGAAAATCTATGGGGAATCTGACCCTGTCCCGGCAGAATATACGGCGACAGAAACAGGCCTTATCGGAACAGACACAGTAAGCTACAGTATTTCCCGCGCAACAGGGGAGAATGTCGGAACCTATGACATCACCCCTGCCGGAGAGAGTGCTCAGGGTAATTACAGCGTAACCTTTGAAAAGGGTGTATTTACTATAAAGCCAAAGATAATAGCAAACCCTGTTATAGAGCTTTCGGAAGAATCCTTAACCTATGACGGCAAGCCAAAAGAACCGGCGGTCACGGTAAAGAATGGAGATGATGAAATTCCCGGAAAGGAATATAACGTAAGCTACAGTAATAATATAAACGCAGGAACAGCAACGGCAGCTGTAACGAGCGTAAAGAACGGGAATTACAGCTTCAGCGGGAGCAGGACCTTCACCATTAATAAGAGGGACGCAGTAGTCACAGCCTGTGACCAGATCATATTATTCGGAGAAAGCTTAAAGACCGGAACGAAACAGGCAGTGCTTGCAGACGCGGTGGCAGGCCACAGCCTGAGCCGGGTCAATCTGACAGCTGACGGAAGTACTGCAGGTGAGCACACCATCACAGCCTCCGGGGCGGCCATCAGTGACGCCTCCGGAAAAGATGTCACGGCTAACTACAATATCACCTGTAAAACAGGAAAACTCACTGTGAATAAGGTTCAATCAGTCATCACAAAGGCTCCTTCCGCAAAAGACCTTACCTATAACGGAGGTAATCAGACACTTACAGAGAAAGGCACCGCTGCAGGCGGAACATTAATGTACAGCCTCACATCCGGAAGCGGATATACGGAGAATGTCCCCGTAAAGAAGGATGCAGGCACCTATACCGTGTATTACAAGGTCTTCGGGGACAGTGATCATTCTGACAGTGAAGAGGCCGGTGTAAGCGTAACGATAAAGAGAGCTGCGGTAACAGTAAGGCCCGATGAAAAGGAAAAGCTTACCGGTGAAGAGGATCCGGAGCTGACCGCAGCTGTTACGGGTATCGTAGAGGGTGAAAGCGATGGGCTTATAAAATATACGCTCTCCCGTGAAAGCGGAGAAGATGCCGGAAAGTATGAAATAAGCGCATCCGGAGAAGAAACACAGGGTAATTACTCTGTGGAATATGGTAAAAATACTTTCTATATTTACAAAAGGAACGAGGAAACTCTCCCGGAAAACACCATACCTAACGGTACCGGAAAGATAGAGAGCAAGGTTGTGACCTACGATACCGGTGAGAATGATGGTTTTGCCGTAAGTGATGTCACGATCCCTGCAGAGCTCGCAGCCGGTCTCTTAAATGAAACAGAAAAACAGGCAGTGGAAGCCGGAGAAACCCTGACGGTAACGCTGGAGATAAAAGAGAAGGCAAGCGGTGATACAACCGGCGGCAATGAAGAGGCAAAAGCAAAAGCAGAGGCTGAGGTAAAGAAAAGCACCGGAACTGATGTATCGGGAAGCGGAATGATGCTTGATATCAAGCTTTATAAGCAGGTCGGGAATGGCAGTAAACAGGAGATCGAACCTGAAAAAGGAACGGGGAAAATAGCATTTACCATAGAGGTTCCCGTATCCATGAGGAACGATGATGAGGAGGTCATAAGAACGTTTTTCGTTGTCCATATTTATGATGACGGAAGGGTGGAGATCGCCTCATCCGGTACGGACACTACGCTTCCTGTAGAAACAGACCGTCTTTCATCATGGTATCTCACCTATGTGGATCAGAAAAAAGATAACAGCAGTGAGAATGAAGAAGGAAAAACAGACGACAATACCGGCAGCGGTAATGATGCGGCAGAAAAGAAAGTCACTGTTTCCGACAATAAGCCTATGGACTACCGTACGGAGACAAAGGGATCATAAAGGATATCCTACTGCCACGAGCTTCCGTTCTGGGGAAAATCAAAGGCAGGAATAGAGGTCTTTGGAGAAAAGGGGATCACGGTATCGGTCAATAATGCCACCTATAAGGTAACAAAGGTAAAGATCAATAAAAAGAACCACTGCTTCCAGATAACGGGACTCTCCGGAGCCGACAAAAAAACGGAAAGAGAAATAAAGAAAGCCACAAAGGGGTCAAAGGGTCTGTCATATAAGTCAAATCCCTACTATGTCAGAAATACGGATTCTTTGACAGTGAAATGGAAAAAGAACGGGAGCCCGAAGTCTGTCAAAGTGATGATAAACGGAAAGGATTACAAGGCAAAGAAGGAAGAGTGGAGCTATAATGGGACTTCAAAGACCTTCACCTTCAAGGGCAGCAATCTCGCCGGAAGCTATGCTTCCTCAAAAACACACAACGAATAGCCTCAAAAACACACAACACATCACCTCAAAAACACACAATGACAATTGACAAAATCCCTGATTTACAATATTCTTTGTGTGTAAGAGGTGGTGACAAAATGGGTGAATACTTACATAGAATTATAGATTCAGAATTAGGATTACGGTTGGAGGCATCAGGAGCTACTCTGATAATAGGTCCAAAATGGTGCGGGAAAACAACTTCTGCTGAACAGAAGGCTAAAAGTGTGTTAAAAATGCAGGATCCGGACATGAGAGAATCATATCTGGCAACAGCAAATACAAAACCTTCTCTTTTGTTGAAAGGGGATAATCCGCGACTTATAGATGAATGGCAGGAAGCACCTGTACTATGGGATGCAGTAAGAACTGCCGTCGATAACCGCCAGGAAGATGGATTATTTATATTGACCGGGTCCACCTCAGTTGATGAAAAAAAGATACATCATACCGGAACCGGCAGAATATCCCGATTAAAGATGTACCCGATGAGTCTGTTTGAGTCATTGGAATCTAATGGGAAGATATCATTAAAAGAACTCTTTGATGATTCTGATCTGGATATTGATGGAATAACATCGGAAATGAAGGTGGAGGAGCTTATTTTTGCCGCATGCAGAGGAGGATGGCCATCAACCTTACGAAAAAAATCTGATCAGGCCAAGCTGTTTGTGGCTAAAGACTATTTGAAAAATGTGTGCGAGTCAGATATTTCCACAGTTGACGGAACCGGCAGAAATCCCTCGTTGGCGAGTGCAATACTAAAGTCGTATTCAAGAAATCTGTCCACTTTGTCAAAAAAAAGCAATATTTTCAATGATGTTAACGCAAATGAAGAGTCTTTGTCACAGGGTACTTTTGATTCCTACCTGACGGCACTGGAAAGATTATTTGTAATAGAAGACGTTGAAGCGTGGTGTCCGTCTATTCGGTCTGCGACCACCATTCGTTCAGGGTACAAACGGGAGTTTGTAGATCCGTCCATTGCAGTGGCTTCGTTGGGATTAACGCCGGATTATCTGGAAATGGACCTGAAGACATTTGGCTTTATCTTTGAATGCATGTGCATAAGAGACTTAAAGGTTTACTCACAGGCCATAAACGGAAAAGTATCTTACTATCATGACAGATATGGTCTTGAAGCGGACGCGGTGCTTCATATAGGAGACGGAAGATATGCTCTTATTGAGTTTAAGCTTGGAAGTGCAGAAATAGAAGAAGGGGCCGGTCACCTGCTGAAAATAAAAGAGCTTGTCAGAGAGTATAATAAAAAAGAAAAGCAATTACCTCTCAGGGAACCGGATCTGTTAATTATCATCACCGGTGGAAATATGGCATATACCAGGGAGGATGGGGTTAAAATAATACCGCTGGCATGTCTTAAAGACTGATCACGACACTTTTATTGACTGTCAGGATAATAGTAATAAAACATATAAAGGGATAGAAGACAGTTTTTATAATTGATTAAAGGAGCATCAAAATGAGAAGGTACGGGAATGTATTGAAAAGACTTGCAGCAGTGGGACTTACGGCAATAATGCTGACTACGCAGGTTCCGGCGGTGGCTTTCGGATCTGAAATAGAGGAAACCATAGAACAGGAGTCCGGTGAGTCTGATACTGCGGGACCGGAAATTTCAGAGCCTGAAAAGCCGGACGCTTCTGTCAGTGTATCCGGAAATGGTGACGGCAGAACTGTGTCCGGTGACGAAGCAGCAGATAATGAAGCTGCCCCGGATGATCCCGCTGATAATGTATCCTCTGATGCTTTCGAAGAATCAAAAACAATTGACGGCGTAAAGATCACCGTAGGAGCTGAAAGCGGTGCTTTTCCTGAGGGGGATATACATCTCTCGGTAAATAAAGCCGGACGCACAGACGAGGAGAAGGCAGAGGCAGCAGTTGAAGAGGAACGGGAGAAGGATGTAAATGTCGCCGCTTCCTAATTTACAAAAGGAACGAGGAAACTCTCTCGGAAAACACCATACCTAACGGTACCGGAAAGATAGAGAGCAAGGTTGTGACCTACGATACCGGTGAGAATGATGGTTTTGCCGTAAGTGATGTCACGATCCCTGCAGAGCTCGCAGCCGGTCTCTTAAATGAAACAGAAAAACAGGCAGTGGAAGCCGGAGAAACCCTGACGGTAACGCTGGAGATAAAAGAGAAGGCAAGCGGTGATACAACCGGCGGCAATGAAGAGGCAAAAGCAAAAGCAGAGGCTGAGGTAAAGAAAAGCACCGGAACTGATGTATCGGGAAGCGGAATGATGCTTGATATCAAGCTTTATAAGCAGGTCGGGAATGGCAGTAAACAGGAGATCGAACCTGAAAAAGGAACGGGGAAAATAGCATTTACCATAGAGGTTCCCGTATCCATGAGGAACGATGATGAGGAGGTCATAAGAACGTTTTTCGTTGTCCATATTTATGATGACGGAAGGGTGGAGATCGCCTCATCCGGTACGGACACTACGCTTCCTGTAGAAACAGACCGTCTTTCATCATGGTATCTCACCTATGTGGATCAGAAAAAAGATAACAGCAGTGAGAATGAAGAAGGAAAAACAGACGACAATACCGGCAGCGGTAATGATGCGGCAGAAAAGAAAGTCACTGTTTCCGACAATAAGCCTATGGACTACCGTACGGAGACAAAGGGATCATAAAGGATATCCTACTGCCACGAGCTTCCGTTCTGGGGAAAATCAAAGGCAGGAATAGAGGTCTTTGGAGAAAAGGGGATCACGGTATCGGTCAATAATGCCACCTATAAGGTAACAAAGGTAAAGATCAATAAAAAGAACCACTGCTTCCAGATAACGGGACTCTCCGGAGCCGACAAAAAAACGGAAAGAGAAATAAAGAAAGCCACAAAGGGGTCAAAGGGTCTGTCATATAAGTCAAATCCCTACTATGTCAGAAATACGGATTCTTTGACAGTGAAATGGAAAAAGAACGGGAGCCCGAAGTCTGTCAAAGTGATGATAAACGGAAAGGATTACAAGGCAAAGAAGTAAGAGTGGAGCTATAGCGGGTCTTCGAAGACCTTCACCTTCAAGGGCAGCAATCTCACCGGAAGCTATGCTTCCCGGTGAGATCTACTCATCAACTTTTCGTCACGTTTCAGATTTTTTCGTCACGGTTCTATTGAAATCAGACTAAAAATTTTTTATCTTTATAAAGGAAATTTAGGAGAAGACCTTTGATCAGGAGGATCAGGAATGAATAAGAGCGGAAGACGTATGATGTCTGTTATTACTGCAGCGGCGGTACTCGCCGGCAGTCTTTTTATGCCAGTTACGGGAGGAGTTCCGGTCGGTGGGGCAGAGGTAATGGCCGGTGAGCCGGTAGCTTCCGGGAATGGAGAGATTGAGACCATAGCCTCCGGCGAGGTGGATGGCGGAAACGGGAAGGTCATCAGTTGGAAGATCGATCCAGGTACGAACACCCTGACCTTCGAAGGTGAGGGTGCAATACCGGATTATGTAGCGGGTACAAATAGTCCCTGGCAAAAGGGATTCATGCTCGGACAGGACACTAATTATTACCCCCTTCAAAGAGTGACAAAGGTTGTGATAGACAAGGGGATAACAAGGGTCGGGAATAATGCCCTTAAAGATTTCACAGAGGTCACAGAAGTGGAATTACCGGAATCTCTGTCTGAGATCGGGGATTTTGCTTTTAATGGTTGTAAAGCTCTAACAAGCATTACGATTCCCGAAAAAGTTGAAACAATAGGTGACGATGCGTTTTCTGAGTGCGAAGCTTTATCTGAGATCTTGCTTCCGAAAAATCTTACACATATCGGAAAAACGGCTTTGTATAAAACGGCCCTGAAATCGGTCACTCTTCCTTCGGGACTTACCTCAATGGGAGAAAGCGTATTTAACGAATGCAAAGAGCTTAAGACGGTCAGCTTTAATGAGAACTGCAAATTGGAAATACTGCCTGATTCTACCTTTAGCACGTGCACTTCTTTATCCTCGGTAAAGCTTCCCGGCAATTTAAAAACAATCGGAAAATATGCGTTCTATAAATGCGAAGCCTTAAAAGGCATAGAACTTCCGGATACGTTGGAGAAAATAGGAGTATCCGCATTTAATACATCAGGGCTTGTAAGTATCGAGATTCCGTCGAGGGTCAGCAGTCTGGAGCAGAAGCTTTTTTCAGGATGTACAGACCTGACGCGCGTGGCTTTTGGAAGCAATATCAAGGAAACAGGGGGTTCTGTTTTTGAAAAATGCTCTGTTGACGATAAGTATATACTGTACAGCGGTACAAAGGAGCAGTTTGAGAATTACGGCGGTTTGGAAACGGTAAACAATTCTAATCCGTTTACAGTTATCTATAACTATAAGAAGGGCGTAGTCAACGCTTCAATAGAAGCAGAATCCGGAACCGGAAAGGCGAAAATAAGCTGGGAAAAATATTACGACATTGATCCTGCCAAAGATGCCTTTAGTTATAAGATAGAGATGAAAAATGAAAATGGAGATTGGATAAATGTACCGGACAGTCAGATCATTAACGGAAAACTCGACAGTGAGATAAAGAAACTTGACCCCGGAAAGGAATATGTTTTCAGAGTCCTGGGTTACTACAACGAGGAGGGATCGCAAAAACAGATAGCTAAAAGCAAAGAACTCAGTATTACTCCTTCAAATGTGATAAAAAGCGGAACCATAGGTGAAAACAACAATATCACCTGGGAGATAAGCCCGGATGAAGAGGAGGGGAAATTCATCCTGACCATATCCGGACGGGGCAATATGCCGGATTATTCGGATAACTCAGATAACTCAGGGCAGCCATGGAAAAAAACCTGGAGTTATAATGGTGAGATTTATTCTTTCAGTGACATAAGCCGGATAATAATAAAAGATGGTATCACAGGTATCGGAAACAGCGCTTTCTTGCTGCTTAAGGGAGTGACAGAGGTGACTCTTCCGGAAGGTCTTAAAACCATAGGTTCGAAAGCGTTTGAATCATGTGAGAAATTAAGCAGCCTGACTCTGAAAGAAGGCTTAGAATCCATAGACGAGTATGCATTTTCAGGAACAGCATTGACCAATGTCAATATTCCTAAGAGTGTAAAATCCATAGGCAGATATGCGTTTGCCTTTAATGAAGGATTAGAGACCGTAAGCCTTAACGAAGGTCTTGAAACCATAGCCGCCTGTGCTTTCCAGCAATGCCCCATAAAAGAGATCACCCTCCCTGCAAGTGTAAAAGAGATAGGAACAACTGAGGGCAGTCCGTTTTGTGTGTGTCCTGAACTGGTCTCTATAAATGTTGCAGAGGGCAATAATTGCGTCAAGGCTGTTGGAGGCGTACTGTTTTCAAAGGATGGAAAGACTCTCATTCAGTACCCTGCAGGAAGGGAGGAAAGTACATACTCTGTTCCTTCCGGGACGGAAAAGATAGCCCCTTATGCCTTTGCAGGATGCATGAAGCTTAAAAACATTCTTATTCCTGAAGGAGTGAAATCTATAGGTGATTGTGCATTTGCCGGAAATAAAATGGAGAGTGTCAATATACCGGACAGCGTGACTGAACTTGGATTGTTTCTGTTTATCCAAGGCAGTGCCGGTAAGGTGATCCTGCCCAAAAACCTTGATAAAGACCATCTGATGCCTTTCCTGTTTATGGCGGCAGAGGTTAAAGATGTTTATTTCCCGGGCAGTAAAGAGGAATGGCAGGCTCTTGAAGACAGCTTCAGGAACATAAGCGATGAAGGTAAGCTTGAGATATTGAAAACAATGTTCCCTATAATGGGAGAAGAATGGAAAGATCCTGAAACAGAGGAAGCCAAGCAGTATTTGATTGGCGGGTATGATAACCAGTTCGGCTCGTTGACTCTCCTCGATTATAATATGGATGAAGACAAGGGGGAGATGCTCTCTGCCAATTTAATCTGCAACTACCGCGAGGATCTGTCGGGCAAGGGCTACGTGATCGATAATATCCCGGATCAGATATACACAGGAAAGGCGATCACTCCGAAGATAAGCGTAAAAAATGCAGACGGTATCCTCTACCCCGGCTGCTACAGCGTGCAGTACAAGAATAATACCAATGCAGGCGAAGCCACCGTTACAGTAAAGGGAACAGGGCGATACGTCCTGAATCTTACGAAAAAATTTAAGATCGCTGCCCGTTCTGTAACCGGGGTAAAGCTTAATAAGAGCAGTGCGTCCATAGTAAAGGGAAAGACCCTGACCCTTACTGCTGCAGTGGAACCTTCAGATGCCACAAATAAAGCAGTGACCTGGAAGAGCAGTAATACACAGGTCGCCACGGTAAATGAAAAGGGTGTGGTAACAGCTGTTGCGCCCGGAACGGCAAACATCACGGTCACCACGGCAGACGGAAATAAAACCGCGACCTGCAAGGTGACGGTTACCGCATCTGCAGAACCCGCCGGGAATAAGGCCGGATCAGTCATCACAAAGGCTCCTTCCGCAAAAGACCTTACCTACAACGGAGGTGATCAGACCCTCACAGAGAAAGGCACCGCTGCAGGCGGAACATTAATGTACAGCCTCACATCCGGAAGCGGATATACGGAGAATGTCCCCGTAAAGAAGGATGCAGGCACCTATACCGTGTATTACAAGGTCTTCGGGGACAGTGATCATTCTGACAGTGAAGAGGCCGGTGTAAGCGTAACGATAAAGAGAGCTGCGGTAACAGTAAGGCCCGATGAAAAGGAAAAGCTTACCGGTGAAGAGGATCCGGAGCTGACCGCAGCTGTTACGGGTATCGTAGAGGGTGAAAGCGATGGGCTTATAAAATATACGCTCTCCCGTGAAAGCGGAGAAGATGCCGGAAAGTATGAAATAAGCGCATCCGGAGAAGAAACACAGGGTAATTACTCTGTGGAATATGGTAAAAATACTTTCTATATTTACAAAAGGAACGAGGAAACTCTCCCGGAAAACACCATACCTAACGGTACCGGAAAGATAGAGAGCAAGGTTGTGACCTACGATACCGGTGAGAATGATGGTTTTGCCGTAAGTGATGTCACGATCCCTGCAGAGCTCGCAGCCGGTCTCTTAAATGAAACAGAAAAACAGGCAGTGGAAGCCGGAGAAACCCTGACGGTAACGCTGGAGATAAAAGAGAAGGCAAGCGGTGATACAACCGGCGGCAATGAAGAGGCAAAAGCAAAAGCAGAGGCTGAGGTAAAGAAAAGCACCGGAACTGATGTATCGGGAAGCGGAATGATGCTTGATATCAAGCTTTATAAGCAGGTCGGGAATGGCAGTAAACAGGAGATCGAACCTGAAAAAGGAACGGGGAAAATAGCATTTACCATAGAGGTTCCCGTATCCATGAGGAACGATGATGAGGAGGTCATAAGAACGTTTTTCGTTGTCCATATTTATGATGACGGAAGGGTGGAGATCGCCTCATCCGGTACGGACACTACGCTTCCTGTAGAAACAGACCGTCTTTCATCATGGTATCTCACCTATGTGGATCAGAAAAAAGATAACAGCAGTGAGAATGAAGAAGGAAAAACAGACGACAATACCGGCAGCGGTAATGATGCGGCAGAAAAGAAAGTCACTGTTTCCGACAATAAGCCTATGGACTACCGTACGGAGACAAAGGGATCATAAAGGATATCCTACTGCCACGAGCTTCCGTTCTGGGGAAAATCAAAGGCAGGAATAGAGGTCTTTGGAGAAAAGGGGATCACGGTATCGGTCAATAATGCCACCTATAAGGTAACAAAGGTAAAGATCAATAAAAAGAACCACTGCTTCCAGATAACGGGACTCTCCGGAGCCGACAAAAAAACGGAAAGAGAAATAAAGAAAGCCACAAAGGGGTCAAAGGGTCTGTCATATAAGTCAAATCCCTACTATGTCAGAAATACGGATTCTTTGACAGTGAAATGGAAAAAGAACGGGAGCCCGAAGTCTGTCAAAGTGATGATAAACGGAAAGGATTACAAGGCAAAGAAGGAAGAGTGGAGCTATAGCGGGTCTTCGAAGACCTTCACTTTCAAGGGCAGCAATCTCACCGGAAGCTATACTGCCCGGTGAGAGCTACGCTCGTGTCATTCTGAGGGCGCAGCCTACTTTGTCATCCTGAGGAGCAAAGCGACGAAGGATCTTTCCTCCGGCAGTAGAAGATCCTTCGCTGGCGCTCAGGATGACAGGAGCGCTTCGCTCAGGATGACATAAACGAGTATGTCATTCTGAGGGCGCAGCCCGAAGAATCTTTCTCATCGGTTGGGAAAGATCCTTCGCTTCGCTCAGGATTACAGAAGCGCTGGCGCTGCATAGCAGAAAAGGATTGTTTATCTAATTTGTTTTCTTTTATAATAATAACCATATGAACGTTGCGATTGTTGATGATATCAGGGAAGAGGTAGAGCCTCTGATCCTTTACCTAAAGGAATATTCCGTAATAAACGATCTGGAGCTGTCTATTGATGAATTTGATAAGGCAGAGGATTTTCTGATGGCCTTTCGTCCCTTCCGCTATACGGCGGTCTTTCTGGATATTTTCATGGAGGGCATGAACGGTGTGGAGGCGGCTCAGGAGATCCGAAAGAGGGACAGTGATATGTTTATACTCTTTCTGACCAGCAGCCTGGAGTATATGCCGGAGGCCTTTTCCATCCATGCATACGAATATATGGAAAAGCCGGTGGTCAGGGAGAGGGTCTTTAAGGCCTTTGATGATATCCTGAATCGCACAACGGATCCCGGGGCAAATAAGCTCCTGAAATTTATGAGTAACCGATGTGACGTCCAGATCCCCTATTCCCGCATTGTTACAGTTATTGCTGACGGAAACAGGCAGGAGATAGAGGATAAGGACGGGGCTGTGTACAAGACCAGGACAGGCTTTAATGAGCTTTGGGATACTCTGGGCAAGGATGGTCGTTTCCTTATGGTCTCCAGGGGCATGATCGTAAATATGGATCATATCATGAACTTTGAGAAGGGGGTCTGCTGCATCATAAACAGCATACGTATCCCCATCAGCCAGAAGAATCAGCCGGAGGCAGAGGAGACCTGGAGAAATTATGTTTTTCATAAGCTCCGGAATGAGCATCGCGGAGTAACCTTATGAGTTCCTCCGCTTTTTTTGCCGATTTAATTACCTGGATCCCCTTTATCACGGCCGCAATGCTCTGTTTTCTCCCTATGAAGAACCAGCTTAGGTTTTCCAGGGGAAAAACAATAAAGATCGTCTCTGTTGTTTTTCTTATCATGATCCTCGTGCTTTCCGCAGTCGAAGTATACTTTGGTCTTTCCTATAACGGGATCACACCGCTCGCCTTTCTTATCTGTTTCATTGTATTCCGTTACTGTCTGAGCTGTCATACCAGCAAGGCTTTGTTTATGTTTATCCTGTCAGGCGCGGCTACGGGGTTCTTAAATAATTTTGCCAACGGCTATGATGCCATTATCAATCCCACCTCCGATATCAATCACTTCAGTTTCAGAGCAGCAGTATTTCAGGCACTGATAAATGTGGTCTTCCTTCTCATCGTGTGGCAGCCCCTCAGGGTCTTTGGAAGGATGATGGTGGACAGGCTTCATCAGAACAGGATATGGTATACGGCAGCCGGAGTGATGGCTATCTTTCTTACCTACAATCTTTTCATTGTCCCCAGGCACTATGAAACGCTGCATGTACACAATGTTTTCCTGGCTTTCTGGCTCTCACTCGTTTTGTTTTTTACGCTGATGATACTTCTCTGTATCCAGTTTTATTTCATAGTAACGGCAATGATCGAAGCGGCGGATATAGAGAATGAGAATAATATCCTGCAGATGCAGGAAACCCAGTTTAAGAAACAGCAGCGTTATCTGGAGGCAGTTGCAAAGGAGCGGCATGACTTCAAGCATACGGTGAGGACGATAAAGAGCCTTGCAGCTGAAGGAAAAACCGAAGAGATCGAAAGCCTGATCGACCGCTATATTGTTGATATGCCGGGTCTCACCGTGAAAACTGTCTGTTCGAATCCCGCTGTAAACGCGGTTCTCAATTACTATATGGAGATCGCAAAGATGGAGAAGATACCGCTTAGCGTGGATATTTCCCTGCCGAAGGAAATGGATATTTCCGACAATGAGCTTTGCAGCATTTTCGGTAATATTCTGGAAAACGCCATAAATGCCTGCCGGGAAATAGAAGCATATAAGCGCTTCATCCGCCTTACGGCGGCTGTGAGGAATGACTACTATCTCTTTATCACCGCAGTAAACAGCTTTAACGGTACTCCCGAAATCGTAAACGGCACCTATTTTTCCACAGGCCACAAGAGAAACGGCCTGGGGCTTGTCTCAATCGGATCCATTGCGAGATCTAAAGGCGGAAACGCCTACTTTTCGCATGAAGGATGCGAATTCTTTTCAAATGTAATGCTCCCTGTGAGAAGGTAACAGTTCATCAATGTCATCCTGAGCGCCAATGTCATCCTGAGCGTTTCATTCTTGTCATCCTGAGCTTTCATTCTTGTCATCCTGAGCGAAGCGAAGGATCTTCTACTGCCGGATGGAAAGATCCTTCGTCGCTGCGCTCCTCAGGATGACAAATTAGGTTGCTCCTCAGGATGACAAAGTAGGCTGCTCCTCAGGATGACAAAGTAGGCTGCGCTCCTCAGGATGATAAATTAGGCTGCTCCTCAGGATGACAAATTAGGCTCCGCTCCTCAGGATGACAAATTAGGCTGCTCCTCAGGATGACAAAGTAACTACTCTTCCCGTTTACCCCAAAAAGTGATAAACTAAAACAGATTGTAGAAAAATCTGAAAGAGGAGCATTATGTCAGTAAAAGGAAAACCCTATTATATTACAACAGCCATCGCCTATGCATCAGGAAAGCCGCATATCGGCAATACCTATGAGATAGTTCTGGCAGATGCCATTGCGCGTTTCAAGAGACAGCAGGGCTATGATGTCAGGTTCCAGACGGGAACGGATGAGCATGGTCAGAAAATAGAAAATAAGGCGAAGGAGGCAGGTATCACTCCAAAGGAATATGTGGACCGGACCGCTTCGGAGATAAAAAGGATCTGGGATCTCATGAATACCAGCTACGACCGCTTCATCAGGACCACGGATGAGGATCATGAAAAGCAGGTTCAGAAGATCTTTAAGAAGCTTTACGATCAGGGTGATATCTATAAGGGTGCCTATGAGGGAATGTACTGCACACCCTGTGAGTCCTTCTGGACAAAGGCACAGCTTGTGGACGGCAAGTGTCCCGACTGCGGAAGGCCTGTTCAGCTTGCCCATGAAGAGGCATACTTCTTCAAGATGAGTAAGTACGCGGACCGGCTGATAGAGCATATCGAGACACATCCCGAATTCATCCAGCCTGTTCAGAGAAAGAATGAGATGATGAATAATTTCCTGAAGCCGGGCTTACAGGATCTCTGTGTTTCGAGGACCAGCTTCAAATGGGGGATCCCCGTGGACTTCGATCCGAAGCATGTGGTCTATGTATGGCTTGACGCCCTGGCAAACTATGCTACGGGCGTAGGCTATGACGCTGACGGAAACCATACGGAGATGTATAAGAAATACTGGCCTGCGGATCTCCACCTCATCGGAAAGGATATAATCCGCTTCCATACGATATACTGGCCTATCTTCCTTATGGCAATGGGAGAGCCTCTGCCGAAGCAGATATTCGGGCATCCCTGGCTTTTGCAGGAAGACGGGAAGATGAGTAAATCCAAGGGCAACGTGCTTTACGCCGATGATCTTTCGAAGATCTTCGGAGTGGATGCGGTACGCTATTTTGTGCTTCATGAGATGCCCTTTGAGACCGACGGTGTGATTTCCTGGGATCTGATGGTGGAGAGGTTCAATTCGGATCTCGCCAATACTCTGGGGAACCTGGTCAAGCGCACAATTTCAATGAGTAATCAGTATATCGGAGGAGTAATAGAGAATAAGGGTGTTTCTGAAAAGGTGGATGATGATCTTCATAATACCGTGCTGGGTACCCGGGATCAGATCGTAAAGGATATGGAGGGCTTAAGGGTAGCGGATGCACTTACCCATATCTTTAATCTCTTTAAGCGCTGCAATAAGTATATTGATGAGACAGAGCCCTGGATCCTCGGAAAGGATGAGGAGAAAAAGGATCGTCTGAGCACGGTTCTCTATAATCTTGCGGACTCAATAGTTATCGGGACAGCGCTGTTAAGCCCCTTCCTTCCGGAGACCGCGGAAAAGATACTTAAGCAGTTAAATACGGCTCTTCCGGAATTTGACGATCTTCACACAGCAGGACGCTTTGTGAGCGGAACAAAGGTTACGGAGGATCCGGAGACCCTTTTCCAGAGAGTGAAGAATGAGGATATAGCTAAAGAGATAGAAAAGCTCTATCCTGCGAAAAAGGCTGAAAAAAAGCAAGAGAAAAAGGCTCCGGAGGCTCCCGCGTTCGATTTCGACAAGGCTCAGAATAAGGAAAATATCGTATTTGACGATTTTCTGAAGAATGAATTCCGGGTAGGCGAGATAATAGAAGCGGAGGCAGTGGAAAAGTCCGAAAAGCTCCTTAAGTTCAAGGTGCGGATAGGCAGTGAAGAGAGGCAGATCCTTTCCGGGATAAAGAAATACTATCCCGAGCCGGAGAAGCTTATAGGGAAAAAGGTTATGGCCATTACAAACCTTCCGCCCCGGAAGATGGCGGGCTTCGAATCACAGGGAATGCTTCTCTGCGCAGAGGATAAGGAAGGCAATCTTGCCCTGATGACCACCGATGACAAAATAGGCGCAGGAGCCGAGATCTCATAAATGAAGCCTGAAATCGTGACCTATCTCTCAAGGGATGAGGAAACAACCATATATGCCGAAAAGTACGTTCCCGAAAAGGAAGTAAAGGGGATCCTTATCATCGCACATGGGATGAATGAGCACATCGGGCGCTATAAGGAGCTTTGTGAGTTTTTTGCTTCCGAAGGATATCTTGTGGCGGGTCCCGATCATTTGGGACATGGACACACTGCAAAAGATTATCAGGGTGAATTCGGATATTTCGCGGAAAATGACGGAGCCACCGTTCTCGTAAGGGATGTGCACAGGCTGAAGAAAATGATCGAGGAGGAGTATCCCGGAAAACCGGTTTTTCTCCTGGGTCACAGTCTGGGCTCCTTTATCGCAAGGAACTATATGGAGATGTACGGAAGCGGGATAAAGGGAGTTATCCTGATGGGAACAGGGAGCTTCAACAGCCTCATTATCCGTATCCAGCTTTTGTATGTGAGGCTCAGTGCTCTTTTCGGCGGATGGCATAAGAGAGACAGTTTCTGTACAAGGGTTTCTCTGGGGCGCTATACCGGTCTTTTCCCGGAGGACGGCCCCTTAGGGTGGATATGCAGCAGGAGGGAAGTACGGGAGGAATCATCACGGGATCCGCTTATCGGAAGGGAGTTCACGCTGAACGGTTATTACTGGCTTTCGGTGCTGATACTTCGTATGCAGGATAAAAAGCTGATCTCAAGGATCCCGAGGAGCCTGCCTGTTTTCCTTATGTCAGGGGAAAAGGATCCGGTCGGAGAAAACGGGGCAGCGATCCGGAGTTTGCGCAGTCAGTATGAGGAGCTGGGCTTTTCTGATGTGTCCTGTAAGATCTATCCCGGAGACAGGCATGAGCTGTTCCACGAGGCGGACAGATACAACGTCTTTTTTGACATAATGGACTTTATGAAGAAGCATTCTTAAGCAGAAATGGGCTGGATAAGAGAGGTTAAAGAATCTGAATATCCCGATGCGATGGAGACCGTATGGAAGACCTTTCTCGAATTTGACGCCCCGGATTACGGGATGGAGGGGATCAATAATTTCAGGAAGTTCCTTACCGACGAAACGCTGTACAAAATGTACTTAAACGGCTACTACAGGGTTATCGGGTATTTCGAGGATGACAGGATAGAGGGCGTAGCGTCCATCAGAAATTCCAATCATATTTCCCTTCTGTTTGTCAACAGGAGGTACCAGAAAAGAGGGATCGGGACGTCTCTTTTAAATTATCTCTGCGGTTACTGCGCAGAGTATGAGGATCAGGAGGAGATCACGGTCAATTCGTCACCCTATGCGGTGGATTTTTACCGGAAATACGGTTTTCGTGAAACGGGTCCCGCCCGTGAGAGCGACGGCATAACCTATACGCCCATGAGGCATTCTCTTAAGAAGAGCGGAAGTAACTATTCAGAACAGTCACTTGCGGAACCGCAAGTGACGTATGAAAACCAGGGGCATACTAGCGGATAAACTGCAGATATCCGGGAGGAAAAGTGTGAATATATTAGTGTGTGATGATGACAGGGAAATAGTGGAAGCGGTCGATATCTATCTGACCCAGGAGGGATATGATGTTTTCAAGGCTTACGACGGTCAGCAGGCTTTGGACATCATAAAGAATAACGATATCCAGCTCCTCATTATAGATGTGATGATGCCGGTACTGGACGGGATACATACGGTCCTTGAGCTCAGGAAGACCAGCTCGATCCCGGTGATAATGCTTTCCGCAAAGACCGAGGATACGGATAAGATACTGGGGCTTAACGTGGGTGCTGACGACTACCTCCCGAAGCCCTTTAATCCACTGGAGCTGGTAGCCAGGGTGAAAAGCCAGCTTCGCCGCTACACGAAGCTCGGCACCCTTGCGGAGGACGGATCGGACATTTTCAGTGTGGGCGGACTTTCCATAAATGACACAGATAAGACTGTGACTGTTGACGGGGAGGCTGTAAAGCTTACCCCTATTGAATACAATATCCTGCTGCTTTTGGTGAAGAATGCGGGGAAGGTTTTTTCCATAAACCAGATTTACGAGAGCATCTGGAATGAAGATGCCATAGGCGCGGACAATACGGTTGCCGTGCATATAAGGCATATAAGGGAAAAGATAGAGATAAATCCGAAGGAGCCCAAATACCTGAAGGTGGTATGGGGAGTCGGATATAAGGTTGAGAAGCAGTGAAGGATAAGATCTTTTCCAACGGCAGAAAGGCTTTTCTTGTCCTGGTGGAGGAGCTTCTGGTCATTATGGCTGTCCTCTGTCTCACGGTTGCGGCGGTCTCCGTTACCAGGATGGATAATAATATCAGTATCATTAACCGTACCGCTGTTTTTGAGCGCTCGGATCTGTTCCGGAGTATGGTGGCGGACAGGATAGCTGAGATCGTGGAGAGCTCCAAGCTGAAGAGCAATTTTGAGAGAAACGGGGAATTCTACGGCAGGAAGATAGTGGATCTGGCAGAATACGTGGAGGACGGCAGGATCTCCGGCCAGCAGAGCAGAAGTGTGGGCTACAAGCTTTCCGATCTTATTCACTGGAGCCGCAAGGGACTGAAATATAAATACCGGGAGGACCGGGATGCTATAGCCGCCAATGCGGAGATGCCTTCCTCCTATAAAGAGGGAAGTTTAAGCGACTCGGAGGGTGTAACCATAGAGCTTGATGAAGAGTACTTCCCGGCTCACGGAAGATCATTATTTGACTATTCAAATGATAAGTACAGTGACGAGGATCTGCTGAAGCTTCTGGAACAGGCTCTGGTGAAAATACAGGAGGACTACCAGGATTACAAGGAGCTCGGGGTTGAGCTTCGGAGCGACAATACGAATGTGCGCTTCTTCCTCACAGATTATGCCAATGCAAATATCTGTTCGAATATCGACACTGCGGTCTTTAAGGAAGACGATACCATAAAAACCTACAGGCAGTATCTCATACTGGATTCAAGGAAGCTGGAGTATGAGAGCAATATGTTTGTGACGGACAGTTATCTCTTTAATTTGATGACGGCATACAGGGACAGCTTCGAGGGTAATTATTATCTGGAATTTGCGGTGGATACGGATTATCCCGTGACGGACTCCATAAGTGCCGCAAGGGATGAATATTACCGCTACCGCCCCGTAATGCAGGCGGCAACCATAGGAGCCGTGATATTCCTGATAGGAGCCTTTCTCTGTCTGGCGGCGCTGACTCTGGCAACGAGAAGCGAGACCGTAGGCTTTGACAGGATAAAGACCGAAATAGCGGGAGCCTTTTTTGCCATTGTGGGAATACAGGGGCTGCTGTTCTTTGCGGACAAAACCTATGAGCTCAGAAACGTGGAGATAGAGGCACTTTGTATGGCGGGTGCAGGGACTGCGATCCTGAATCTCTTCTTTCTTACGGGATACTTCAGCCTGGTCAGAAGGATAAAGGCCGGGACGCTATACAGGGACAGCCTCACAAACTATATCCTGCAGAAGGTTGAGTATATTTCATCCGGCGCACGGGGACAATCCTCCGCATTATTCGTGATCCTCAGAACGGTGGTCATGTTTGGGTTTATCATCGGATTAAACCTTTTCCTGTTTTATATGGGGACGAGCAACTACAATAACAGCTATTTTATCGCTCTGGCAGGCCTGGATACAGTCATTTTCATACTGCTTCTGAATTTCGCATTCCAGCGGCGGAGGATCCTAGCGGCAGTTAATGAGATCTGCAAAGGAAATACTTCGGAAAACCTGGATATTTCAGGGCTTAACGGAGAGAACGCAGAGCTGGGCAGAGCGATTAATTCTATGAAGGACGGGCTTTCCAGTGCCATGCAGTCTTCGATCAAAACGGAAAAGCTGAAGGCGGATCTTATCACTAATGTTTCCCATGACATAAAGACTCCGCTAACCTCCATAATAAACTATGTGGGACTCCTGAAACGCAGGGATATAGAGGATGAAAAGGCAAGGGAATATATTGATGTACTGGATCAGAAATCATTAAGGCTAAAAACCCTTACGGAGGATCTGGTGGAGGCATCGAAGATCACATCGGGCAATATTTCCATAGAGCCCGTGAAGCTGGACTTCGGAATGATGATCACGCAGATGGAGGGGGAGGTGGCCGAGAAATTTGAAGAGGCCGGTCTTACCCTTGTTACGGACGTTCCAGATGAAGAGGTTTATATTTATGCTGACGGCCGCAGGCTTTTCAGGGTACTTGATAATATCTACGGAAATGTGGCCAAATACGCAATGCCGGACACAAGGGTTTACGCGGATCTCAGGGCAAGCGATGCAAAGGCTGAGTTCACGCTGAAAAATATTTCCAGACAGGCACTGAATATCGATGCCTCCGAGCTTACCGAGAGATTCATAAGAGGAGATGTCAGCCGTTCCACGGAAGGCAGCGGTCTCGGACTTTCCATCGCGGAGAGTCTGACGGAGCTGCAGAACGGAGAATTCACGATCGACCTGGACGGCGATCTGTTTAAGGTTATTTTGGGATTTGAAAGGCTGAAATGAACAATAAAGACAATATTTCCAGTAAGGACATATGCAGGATCATCCTGGAGGCGCTGAGGCTTGTTGACAAGCGCCTTATCGATCATGGAGAGAGGGTCGCTTATCTGATATGGCGTATGATGGAGCATAAGGGCGGATACGAGGAATATGAGCTGGCCGAGTATGCCTTCATCGCGGCACTCCATGATATCGGGGCCTTTAAGGTTGAGAGAGGCAGGGACGTGCTTGATTTTGATGTGGCACATCCTATGAAGCACTCTATTTACGGCTATCTTTTTATGAAATATACCTCTCCCATAGAGGAGCGTTCGAAGATGCTGATGTACAGCCATATTGACGCTTCCCAGCTTAAGGACGTGGAATTTGAGGGAAAGGAAGTGTCCGAGTTTATCCATCTGGCAGGCAGATATGACCTTTTCCACAATTCCCTTGGGGACAGATTCGGTATACAGAATCTGCGGGCTTATGAGGGGAAGAAATTCACCTCGAAAAATATAGAATTACTCGAGGGTGCACTGGTCAAATTTGATATCGAACAGAAATTCCGGGACGGCTCCTACAAGGAAGAACTGAACAACCTGTGGAAGGGACTGCTGTTCTCTGAGAAGGAAAAGCAGATCTATATCCGTATGCTCATCTATATTTCAGGCTTTAATGATGAGTATAATGTAATAAATACCATGACTTGCACAATGGTAGCATCGGAGATAGCCGGGAGGATGGAGAAATTCGATGAGGGGGAGATGAAGGAGCTTTTCCTCGGCAGTGCGCTGCATGATGTGGGTATGCTTGTGGTTCCGGAGGATATTATTTCCGCACCCAGAAGACTTACCAATGAGGAAATGGCAAAGGTAAGGGAGCACGTCTCCACACTCGAGCAGATCTTAAAGGACAGGGTCAGTGAGAACATATTGAAGATAGCCCTGGGACATCACGAAAGACTGGACGGTAGCGGGTATCCGTACGGCTGGAGGGTCGACGAGATGACGAGGGGACAGAAGGTGCTGCAGGTTGCGGATACCATAACGGCGCTTACCTGCGAAAGAGCCTATCATCCCGCAAAAAACAAGGAAGCAGTCATAAGGATACTGCAGGACGAAATGGATCATAATAAATTTGACAGGGAAGTGGTGATGACCTTTGTCAATGATTATGATAATATAATGTCTGTTGCAAAGAACAAGGCGGAAGAAATGCTTTCGATGTTCAAGGAACTGAAGGTCAGGTACGAAAAGGTAAAGAGTACACTGATGCGATGACATAAATAAAGGAGGAAAGAATAATGGAAACAATGGATACGATCACAAAGGATACCACAATAGGGGATCTTCTTTCGATAAAGCCGGGTGCGGTTCCGGTACTTATGGAGATAGGTATGCACTGCATAGGCTGTCCCTCTTCAGCCAGAGAGACTATTGAGGAAGCAGCCATAGTACACGGTATGGATCCCAATGAGCTGGTGGAAAAGCTGAATCAGGCCTGATCAGATCTCAGCAAGCATCTGAAGTGCGTTATTGCTGATTATCGGGGTGACGTGCTCATCAAAGTATGCCTGAACGGAGGGATTATAGGTCTCAACAGCGGCATATTCGGTGATTATATTGCAGACCTTATTGAAAGTTTCCGGTGACAGTGACGATTTTCTGATTATCAGATAATACCTGTCATCGGATTCTTCTTTGTACAGGGTATTCTGTCCGTCGTAAAGCCCCTTTAATATATGGGCAAGGTCTATCAGCATATCCATATTCCTGAAAGCGTAGAGTTTCACAATGTCCACGGGAACAGTTATCTGGATATTATTTTCTTCACGGGCGGCAGTATCGGGAACGCTCTCCGCAGTGGACACATCCTGCAGAAGATGCTGGTCGCCCTTCAGAACCTTATTTGCATTCTGAATGGTATCGTGGAGCTTTTTCACTAGGTCGATCACATCATCCGCCCCGTAATTTGACACAGCGCTCACCGATTCGTCATTGGTATAGTTGTCATCCTTGAGATCCGGAGCGAATCTCGAGAACCTGGTATCCAGCTCCTCAGGATCCTCAACTTTTGTGATGACAAGGACGATAGCTTCTCCGGAAAGGGGAATGGCCTCTATCATCAGCGGGATATCCTCCGCTTCAAAGCCGAACTGATAGCTTGCCTGCTGTATCATATCCTTAAAAAAGCCCCGGGCCTTCTCCGTGCCGTAAGCCAGCTCGCTGAGCTTTATCTTTCTTTCTGTGAGGTCGTTCTTTGTAAGAGTGCATCGGATCGTTTTATCATTGACCTTTTCTATTTTCATATGACGCACCTGTCCTTCCTTAGATCTGTTCATAAATAAAACTTCACATTGTAAAATTATTTATTAACAGCTCCTTAGTTTTAGTTATCTTGTAAGTTTTATACCATTTTTTATATATAGTCAAGCGAAATGGTGACAAATTAGAATTTTTTAATAATTCGAAGCTGTTTAACTCTCCTGTGCGGCCCCCACTCGCGCATAGCGCTCGTAAACGGGGTCGTAAAACGTCCACCGGACGTTTTACCATTCTGAGGGCGTAGCCCGAAGAATCTTTGGTAATTGTTCTTAATTTAGTACTTGTCATTTACCATTATTGATGTATAATTCATTTCACGGGTCGGCTGACGAATCACATTTCTTCGGATGCGGAGAGGGGGTCAGCTACACTGCGGCTCAGGTCGTTTCATTCCGGTTTCCGGAAATTTTCCAAATGAACAAATGGCGAGTACTTTTTCTTTTACTTATTATCGGCATTTCCATGAAGAATCTTAACTTCTTAATGATCTGATCACTGCAGGATGCATCCAGTCAGTCCTTCCCATAATCTTTATGAGGGTACCGGGGTCTATGCAGCTTTACGGATATATCACACTCTTCCTTATGCGGAGCCCCGGGAAACGCGGTAAACCGCAAATTATACCGGAAGGGGAAGAAAATGAATAATAATGGCAGTATTCATAGCAGTAAACTAAACCTGCTGTCCACCCTAAGCTATTACGCGAACAACGGGATCAGGCTTTTCGTCCAGAACGAGCCCCTGTCTCCCGAGCAGACCGTGAGGACAGTGATGGAAAGCGGGAAAAGCTATATGGCTGATTATGTCGAAGACGACAGAGGTCTTCTGTCGGAGATCAGGTTTGACAGGGTGGATGATCTTTAGGACTAAGCCCTGAAACGGTACAGCCCTTTGTACTTCTTATATCCACAGGCGCCCCAAATGCTGATGACTTGTACAGAGGGCTGTTTTACATAAGATGATTGTGATACAATACAACCTATGAGATTAGACGACAAGGATTTTGACGATCTTGAAATAGAAGATATAGAAACAGTAAAAAAAAGGGTTGAACGCAGGAGCAGAAAAGGGAAAAGGAAAAGCCGGGGAGGAACCGCACTGGTTCGTATACTCTTCCCCGTTATTCTGGGGCTTTTGCTTATCACCGGGATATTTCTGATATTCGTAAGAGGCTCTCTGGATGATCTGAAGGGTGTGGAGGTTAATGCAGATATTGCTTCACTCTTCGGGGGTCTGGAAGCAAATGAGGCCGGGATCGTACTTAATGACCGCTATGAAACGGAGTACAAAGCCTGTCTGGAGGGAAGCAGGGTATTCCTGCCTTATGACTATACACGTTCCGAACTGAATGACTGGTTCTATTATGACGAAAATGAGGGGATCGTGCTGTACACCACACCGGAGGGCACAGAAAGAACCGAGCTCGGAAGTGATGCAAAGATAATAAACGGCGTTTTCTGCCTTTCATCGGAGCTGGTAAGGAAATACACTGATCTGGAATACAGGGAGGAGCTTGACGCTGATGCACCCTATGTCTACATCCGGAATTCCCGGGGCAGGTATTCATCGGCGGTGACTGCAAAGAAGGCGGCGCTCTACCTTAGCGACAATAAGAAAAGCGATGTGCTTTCCATTCTGGAAAAGAATGAACATGTCAGGGTGATCGACGCCGGCAGCGAATTTTCAAGGGTACAGGCAGCGGACGGCCTCACCGGATATGTGGTTAATAAGAGCCTGGACGACTATACGGATGAGGAGGACAGCGTTCCGGGGAATGTGCCGGAAATGGAATTCCCCTCAACCCGTTTCAATCAGAAGATCATACTCGGGTGGCATCAGGTTATGAATAAGGATGCCAATCAGGGTGTTTATGATATCCTGATCAAAGATTCATCCATAAACGTGCTTTCACCGACCTGGTACAGTCTCAAAGATACGGAAGGCGGGATAACGGATCTTTCATCGGGAGAATATGTGAAGGCGGCGCATGAAGCCGGGAAGCAGGTGTGGCCTGTTATTGACAATTTCAACTGCATGGACTTCAAGTCGGAAAGCGGTTCCTTCGATGTTCTGAGCCATAGCTCAAAGAGACAGGTTCTGACAGAGGCACTTGTAAACAGTGTAAAGGAATGCGGAGCAGACGGTATCAATGTGGACTTCGAGAGACTGTCCGGTGAAACGGGCGTGTCCTTTGCCCAGTTTATAAAGGAGCTTTCCGTGGCCTCCCATAATGCGGGACTTATCCTGTCGGTTGACAATTACGTTCCGGAAGCCCACTCCATGCATTATTACAGGGGAGTTCAGGGACGTGTATGTGATTATGTTGTGATCATGGGTTATGATGAATATAATGCGGCCTCATCCGAGGCAGGGCCGGTGGCCTCTCTTGATTTTGTGGAGAATGGCATAGAGAAAACGCTGCAGGAGGTGGACGCCGCAAAGGTGATAAACGGGCTTCCCTTCTACAGCCGGGTATGGGAAACGAAGAACGGAGCTGTGGAGGGTACTCACGCCGCTCCAATGAAGGAAGCTTCGGAGCTCCTTTCGTCTCACGGTGTGACCCCGTCATGGGATGATGGTGCCGGCTGTAACTACGGAGAGTATGAGAGCGACGGAGCCCTTGTCAGGATATGGCTGGAGGATGAAGAATCAATGAATGCGAAGCTCAGTATTATGGACGGCTATCATCTGGCGGGTGCGGCCTTCTGGAAGCTGGGGCTTGAGGATGAGTCGGTGTGGGATGATATAGCAGCTTATGCAGCGAACAATGCGGATAATGCAGAAACAGCAAATACTGTAGATGCTGCAGGTGATCAGGACGGAGCCTCCGAATGATGGAAACCAGAGTGATCAGAGCCTGGGGGGACGAGGAGCGTGACCGGAGCCTGATGGAAGAGGCAGGAAGGCTTATCAGGGGAGGAGAGCTGGTGGCGATCCCCACTGAAACCGTTTATGGTCTTGCGGGAGATGCCTTGAATCCGGCCTCCGCGAAAAAGATATACGAGGCCAAGGGCAGACCCTCCGATAATCCGCTGATCGTCCACATAGCGGAGAGGGCGGCGTTAGACAGAATAGTTACGGAGATACCGGAAAAGGCCGGAATTCTGATGGAGGCATTCTGGCCGGGACCTCTTACACTTATCTTTAAGAAAAGCAGTGCTGTTCCCCGGGAAACCACAGGGGGATTGGATACGGTGGCGGTCAGAATGCCGGTAAACCGTATCGCCGCTGAATTCATTCGGGCTTCCGGAGGGTATATAGCAGCGCCCAGCGCCAATGCCTCGGGCAGGCCGAGCTGCACCACGGCGGAGCATGTTTATGAGGATATGAAGGGAAAGATTCCCTTGATCATAGACGGCGGGGAGGTAGGCATAGGGCTTGAGTCCACCATAGTGGATCTTTCCGGTGACAGACCCTGTCTACTCCGTCCCGGGTATATCAGCTTAAATAGGCTCATGGAAAAGATCGGTGAGGTGGATACGGATCCGTCCATTGAGGGTGTAATGGATGAAAATGCCCATCCAAAGGCACCGGGGATGAAGTACAGGCATTATGCCCCGAAGGGCGAGCTGTACATAGTAAAGGGGGATCCGGACAGAGTCAGGGAGAGGATAAATTCTCTCTGCCTGGAGGGAACAAAGAAGGGTCTGAGAACTGCGGTTCTGTCTTCCGATGAGACAGTAAATGATTACAGGGCGGACATTGTCAGGTCCTTAGGTTCCAGGCAGGATGAAGAGAGTATAGCGAAGAATCTCTTTAAGGTCCTGCGGGATATGGATGACGAGGGAGCGGATCTTATCTATACAGAGGAATTTAACACCGCTGATATGGGTATGGCCATAATGAACCGCCTGATACGGGCAGCGGGACACAAGATCATAGAATGTTAGGCGATCTTTAATATTGAAAGGAGCATCAAAATGACGGTAGCAATAGGAAGTGACCATGGCGGATACGATCTGAAGGAGTATATAAAAAAGCATCTTGAGGAACAAAATATTTCCGTAATAGATAAGGGCTGCTATGATAAAGAGTCCTGCGATTATCCCGTATACGGGCATGCAGTAGCTCATTCTGTTGCCGGAGGTGAAGCGGAAAGAGGGATAGTGATCTGTACCACCGGTATCGGCATATCGATCGCGGCGAATAAGGTAAAGGGCATAAGAGCAGCACTCTGCACGAATGAGCTTATGGCAAAGATGACGAGACTGCATAATGATGCCAATGTACTGGCACTCGGAGCCAATATTGTGGGCCCCGGGCTGGCAGCCGCCATTACCGACACCTTCTTAAATGAGGATTTTTCGGAAGGTGAGCGGCATATCCGTCGTATCAGAGAGATGGAAGAAGGTATCTGAATTTGAGATTCCGTAAAGCATTGAAAAAACTCATATTTTCGTCGATAGCCCTCACCTTTGTCTTTTCTGCAGCGGTAGGAGGGCTTTCACCCGTTTACGCCGAGAAGTCTACCTCGGAAAAGCTGGAGGAAGCTAAGAAGACCGAGGAGGAGACAGAGGACAGGCTGGATGAAACAGAAGACAGGCTGGATGACCTTAAGGATACCCAGAGTGAATTAAAGAGTAATCTTTCGGACCTCAATAATAAGCTTGAGAACGTATCGGACAAGCTCGGGGATATAGAAGAGGATATCCGGAAAAAGGAACAGGAGATCGATGATGCCGGCGCTGCCCTGGAAGAGGCCGAGGAAGAGGCAAAAAAGCAGTATAAGTATATAAAGGCCAGGATACGTACCCAGTATGAGAAGGGGAAGGAAAGCTATCTGGAGCTCTTTTTCCAGACCTCGAATTTCAGTGATTTCCTGAACCGGGCGGAATATATTTCCAGGGTCAATCAGTATGACCATGAAATGCTGGAGCATTATAAGGAGCAGATCAGCGAAATAAAGAAGCAGAAGGCTGAGCTTGAAAAGGAGAAGACCGAGCTTGATTCTCTCCGTGAGGATGCCGCTGCAGAGCAGAACAGGGTTCAGGAGCTGGTTGACAATACCAGAAACTCCATTACCGCCTATGCAGGAGAGATTTCCGTTGCGGAGGCGGAGGCTCTTGCCTATGAGGCAAAGCTTATTGCGGCCAGAAATACTGTCAGTGCGCTGAAGGAGCAGCTGAAAAAGGAAGAAGAGCTGGCAAGGCTGTCCGAAAAGATGAAGAAACGTTCCCTGGACGAGGTGACCATAGGTGCAGGGGAAGAGGATATGCTGGCAGCGCTTATACAGTGCGAGGCAGGCGGAGAGCCCTGGGCCGGAAAGGTGGCAGTGGGAGCGGTTGTTATGAACCGAGTAATGAGCGGAGCCTTTCCCAATACTATTACCGGGGTTATCTACCAGTCGGGACAGTTTGAGCCGGTTACCAGCGGACGTTTTGCGATAGTCCTCTCCCAGGGGGCGAATGCCGAATGCTATAAGGCTGCGCGGGCTGCAATGAACGGCGAAAATAATATAGGTGAATGTCTGTTCTTCCGGACTATAGTTCCGGGGATCAAGGGTACCATAATCGGACATCATGTATTCTATCTCTACTGGACCGGCAAGTACTCAGGCTACGGAACAGCGGACGAAACTCTTGAAAATGCGAAGAAACCCGAAGATTCCGATGAGGAAGAGGAAGAGGAATATACGGAAGAAGAATCGGATGAAGAGGATGTTTCCGTAGATGAGGAAGAGCCTGAAGAGCAGCCTGAGGAGCAGCAGGAGGAAGAAACAAATGATGATGAAGGCGGGGAAGCTGTAGAGGAAAATGACGCCTGAGTAAAATTTTCCGGAAATTTTGATCAGGAGCTGCCATCTTTGAAGCTGTATTCGTATATATCACTGAGAGGAACCCTTGTCATCCTGAGCGCCAGCGAAGGATCTTGAGAAACCCTTGTCATCCTGAGCGCCAGCGAAGGATCTTTCAAGGAGCAATGTCATCCTGAGCGCCAGTGAAGGATCTTGAGAAACCCTTGTCATCCTGAGCGTCAGCGAAGGATCTTTAACAAGCATTAGAAGAGAAAGGACGTACGAATATGAGGGATAATAAGAATATAGAGAAGATCGAAGACACAGAGCTTGAGAATGTAAGCGGCGGTGTGATCATTATGAATGACCTTGTCCACAGGGATGGAGAGGATAACGTAAATCCGCAGAATGCCATTATGAGTGGTGATACAGGCGTGGATCCTCTGCTCCTTGGGGGAAAGAACGCAGGAGTTGCCGGAAACAGAACTCCGGAAGTAGGTAAGGTAACGGGAAGAGATAAGGGACTATTGAATTCCGGCGGACAGTGGGCGTGAAAAGCTTATATCCGCATGGTTATTTCCCGGGTCAGACTTTCAAAATGACCGTCATATATTATATTCAGAAGCTTGGATAAGGAGCGGAGAGCACGGCGCACATCGAGTTCATCGAGTGTGCCGGATTCCAGCGCCTGTTCGAATTCATCCAGATCAACGACTTTCACAAAGCCGTCCGGCATAACGATCACATCTGCCAGAAGATCTCTGAAAATATAGGCATTGTCGCTTTCCCGGTACTCGTAGTCTATGATGTCGCAGTACCAGTAAACAAGGGAATTGTCAGAACGAAGAAAGCGGCTTACCTTATAGCCTTCCTGCAGGAAGTAGCATGAATACCCGTGGTCAAATTCATCCTTGGGATGCAGTGTATTCCAGGAGGTCACGATTATACGCTCATTGGCATAGATAACGATGTCATCCTTTAACGGAATGCACTCCTCGGGTATTATGCGTTTCCTGTAGAGTATAGGCTTATCCATTACTTATTTTCCTGAAGATGCGCTTCCTATCCGGACAAGAGCCCGGTAGAGCTTTGCCTGGGCACGTACTCTGGCTTCAGCATCAAGCTTTGCGTCATTCAAAGCCTTTTCGGCCTTTTCCTTTGCAGCCTTTGCCCTGTCCAGATCTATTTCATCACTCCATTCCCAGGTTGTGGGGAGAACACGGCAGGTTCCGTTCATCACGGAGAGCATGCCGCCGATACAGGCAGCCGTTCTCTCGGTTCCGTCCTCCATAACAACATGGGCTGTGCCCATTCCGATGGAGGTACAGTAATTCATATGCCGGGCAAGTATTTCCACATCTCCCGCTATGGTTCTAAGAAGCAGCTTCTGTACATTTCCGGAGAATTCCGGTCCGTCCATTGAAACCACATCAAGCTGATAGGCAGACATTAGTCAATCCCCCTTACTTCTTTGCTTTCTCAAATACCTCATCTATGGTTCCGACGAGAAGGAAAGCACTTTCGGGAAGCTCGTCGCACTCGCCGTCAAGGATCATACGGAAGCCTCTTAAGGTCTCCTTTAAGGGAACATACTTGCCGGGAAGACCGGTAAACTGTTCTGCCACAGAGAAGCTCTGAGACAGGAAGTTCTGTATCTTTCTTGCACGGTAAACCGCCTGCTTGTCTTCCTCTGAAAGCTCGTCCATACCCATGATGGCTATGATGTCCTGAAGCTCCCTGTATCTCTGGAGAACCTGCTGAACTCCCTTCGCGATCTCGTAGTGATCCTTACCCAGAATATCCGGTGAAAGGATACGGCTTGTGGAATCAAGCGGATCAACAGCCGGATAAATTCCCTTGGAAGCAATATCACGGGAAAGAACCGTTGTTGCATCAAGGTGGGTGAAGGTTGTAGCGGGCGCGGGGTCCGTAAGGTCATCTGCAGGCACGTAAACCGCCTGAACAGAGGTGATCGATCCCTTCTTCGTGGAAGTGATACGCTCCTGCAGGGCACCCATTTCCGTAGCAAGTGTGGGCTGGTAACCAACAGCCGAAGGCATACGTCCGAGAAGAGCCGAAACCTCGGATCCTGCTTGTGTAAATCTGAATATATTGTCAATGAAGAGGAGCACGTCCTGATTCTTTACATCACGGAAATATTCCGCCATGGTTAGTCCGGAAAGTCCGACTCTCATTCTTGCTCCGGGGGGCTCATTCATCTGGCCGTATACCAGGGCTGTCTTATCCAGAACCCCGCTTTCGGTCATTTCGCCGTAAAGGTCGTTTCCTTCACGGGTACGCTCTCCAACACCGGTAAATACCGATATTCCGCCGTGAGCCTTTGCAACGTTATTTATAAGCTCCATTATAAGGACTGTCTTTCCTACACCGGCACCACCGAAGAGTCCGATCTTTCCGCCCTTTGCGTAAGGGCAGATAAGGTCTACCACCTTTATGCCTGTTTCAAATATTTCGGTGGCAGGCACCTGATCTTCAAAGCTTGGAGCGGGGCGGTGTATAGCCCAGCGTTCCTTTGCTTCAGGAGCAGGTTTATTATCAACCGGTTCTCCCAGAAGGTTGAATACACGTCCGAGACATTCCTCTCCTACGGGAACGGTAATGGGGCCGCCTGTATCGACAGCGTCAGTACCGCGGACAAGTCCGTCTGTAGAACTGATGGCAATACAGCGAACCACATCGTCACCTATCTGCTGGGCAACCTCTGCCACAACCTTCCGGCCATCCGCCTCTATTTCTATGGCATTTTTCAGGTCGGGAAGCTCTCCCTCAAGGAAACGGATATCCAGAACGGGTCCGGTTATCTGTATTACCTTTCCAATGTGTTTTTCACTCATGATAACTCCTTTTGATATGTTACTTGTCAGATCATAGCTCTTCTGCACCGGCAACGATCTCTGTGATCTCCTGCGTGATACCTGCCTGACGGGCACGGTTATAATAGAGATTCAGCTTTTCGATCAATTCTTCGGCATTATCTGTAGCGGCTTCCATAGCGGTACGTCTGGCGGCCAGCTCACTGGCAACAGAAACGTTGATCCCCGAATAGAGAAGCCCTGCCAGATACTCGGGAACTATCTCATTGAATACTGTCTCACTGTCCGGTTCATAGAGGATAAGATCCCTGGGTCTTTTATATTCTCTGGTACCGTCGGTTTCTATGAAATCGGAAAGAGGAAGCATGGAGCTGGCCTCCGGCACCTGGGAAAGCATGGAAATAAAGTTCGTATAGCAAAGGAAGATATGCCCGAATTCTTCATTGCGGTATGCCTTGCATATCAGCCGTCCGAGCTCAAAGCAGTCGTTTATGCCTACACGCGCGACCTCGGCATAAGCCTCGGTATAAATGGGGACATTGTGATGCTTAAAATATTCCACGGACTTCTTTCCGATGGGAAGAACAGTGATATCTCTTCCCTTCGTTTCACTCTCCATAAACTTAAAGAGGTTTGAATTGTATCCGCCTGCCATTCCCCGGTCGCCGGCAATGACGATATAAAGCCATTTCTCATTGTTCCCGGGTTTTGTGTAAGGGGAACCGAAATCCAGATTTCCGTGGGCAATGTCCGTAAGCGTATCCTTCAGTGTTTTCAGATAAGGTTTACTGGCATCCGCTTTTTCTTTGGCTTTTCTGAGCTTTGAAGCTGCCACCAGCTGCATGGCCTTTGTGGTCTGCATCGTGGTTTCCACGCTCTTGATCCGGAGCTTCACAGCCTTCATATTTGCAGCCATGTAGTTCCTCCTTTAAGCCGTTTTCTTTTTAATGAAATCTGCAGTATAGGTATCGAGGGCGGACTTAAGCTTCTCCTCGGCCTCACCTTCGAGCTTGCCGGTCTCTCTGATCGCAGACATTGCTGCCTTTCCGTCGGCATCGCTGTCCAGGAATTCAAAGAGTCCTGCCTCGTATTCCTTGATATCGGCAACGTTTACATCCATAAGGATATTATTTATAACAGCGTAAAGTATGGCAACCTGCTTTTCAACGCTGACAGGCTGGCTCTTGTCCTGCTTCAGAACCTCCACTATACGTTCGCCCTGTGCAAGACGGGACTTGGTGTCCTCGTCCAGATCAGAACCGAACTGCGCAAAGCTCTGCAGTTCTCTGTACTGGGAATAAACCAGCTTCAGTGTTCCCGCAACCTTCTTCATGGCCTTTATCTGCGCATTACCTCCTACACGGGAAACAGAGATACCGGGGTTAACGGCAGGCATGATGCCTGAGTGGAAAAGCTCTGTTTCCAGGAATATCTGTCCGTCCGTTATGGAGATAACGTTGGTAGGGATATAGGCTGAAACGTCACCCGCCTGGGTTTCGATAACGGGAAGTGCTGTAAGTGAGCCGCCTCCCTTTTCATCCGAAAGCTTGGCTGCACGCTCCAGAAGTCTGGAATGCAGATAGAAAACGTCTCCCGGATATGCCTCACGGCCGGGGGGTCTGCGGATAAGAAGCGAAAGTGCCCTGTAAGCAACCGCATGCTTTGAAAGATCATCATAGATGATGAGTACGTGCTTACCTTTATTCATAAAGTACTCGCCCATAGCGCAGCCTGAATAGGGAGCAATGTACTGAAGAGGACTGGGCTCCGAAGCGGTAGCCGCAACTATGATGGTGTAATCCATCGCGCCGCCCGCCTTCAGATCAGCTGCAAGGCTTGTTACGGTGGATCTCTTCTGTCCGATAGCCACATAAATACAGATGACATCCTGTCCCTTCTGATTCAGGATGGTATCCATGGCGATACTGGTCTTTCCCGTCTGACGGTCACCGATAATAAGCTCACGCTGTCCTCTTCCGATAGGGATCATGGAGTCGATAGCCTTGATTCCAGTCTGAAGGGGTTCCTTAACGGGCTGTCTGTCGATTATTCCGGGAGCCGGTGACTCCACGGGACGGTACTCGTCAGATTCTATGGGACCCGCACCGTCTATGGGCTGCCCGATGGCGTTTACTACACGCCCGATCATTCCTTCACCCACGGGAACGGAAACGACCCTGCCCGTGCGCTTTACGGTCTGACCTTCATTGATTCCGGTGTCTTCACCGAATAAAACTGCTGAAACAACTGTTTCCTCGAGGTTCTGAGCCATTCCGAAGGTGCCGTTCTCAAATTCCAGAAGCTCTCCCGACATACAGCTCTGCAGCCCGCTGACACGGGCGATACCGTCTCCAACGGTCAGAACCGAACCGGTTTCATTCTGGATAATGGCGCTCTGATAATTCTTTATCTGGCTTCTAATGACCTCGGATATCTTTTCCGGTTTTAATTCCATTACTAGTCTTCTCCTATATGACTGTCTCGTCTACCCTGCGTTTAAGCTCATTTAAGCGTCCCTGAACCGTGCCGTCATAAAGCTTGTCATCCACAAGAACCTTTATGCCGCCAAGCACCGCAGGATCCTTTTTTTCTGAAAGGATGATCTTCTTACCTGTGATCTTCTGAAGCTTCTCGGTAAGCTTTGTGCGTTCATCGGCACTCAGGCCGTTGGGGCTCACCACCACTGCGTCGCTGATCCCGTGCTCATCATTGTAGAGCTTGCGGAAGGTTTTGAAGCAGGCCGAAAATTCCCGTAAGATCCCCTTTTCCGTAAGGATCTTTATGAAATTCAGAAGGTAGGTGTGGATACTGTCCGTGAAGGCTTCATCCAGTAAACCAAGACGCTCCTTTTTCGGAATGGAGGGCTCGGACAAAAGCCTGACATAATCAGGGTTCTCACTGAATATACCCTTTACGGTCTCCATCTCCGGGAGAATGCGATCCGTGAGGTTTTCGCTGCGGGAGAGATCATAGAGGCTCTTTCCGTATATTTCTCCGGCTTTTGTCATGATGCCTCCCCGACTTTGCTTATGAAATCATCAATAAGCTTTCTGTGATCCTCTTCCCTGATTTCTTTTTCAACGACCTTGCCTGCGATATCCATGGCAAGTCCGCCGATCTGATCCTTGGCTTCGTTGATCGCCTTCTTTTTTTCCTGTTCGATGTCGGCCTCAGCCTTTGCCTTTATGTCATGGGCAGCAGTTTCGGCATCCTTTATCATCTTGTCCGCCTGATCCTGTGCATCTTTCTTGGCATCAGAGATTATCTTGTTTGCTTCGGCCTTTGCGCCGGCCATCTGACCTTCATATTCCTCGCGTATCTTGTCGGCGTCAGCCTTTGCTTCCCTCGCGTCGCTTATCTCCTTATCGGTGAGAGCCTGTCTCTTTGCAAGGATCTCATTTACCGGCTTGAAAAGGAAGCGCTTTATAAGATACATCTGGATGAACAGGTTAAGAATCTGTGCAATGAACGTCCAGGGTATGATCGTTACTAAAGGCTGTGTTTCCATAGATTCTCACTTTCTTTCCTTACTGAAGATAACCCATGAACATTCCGGGTGCAACGAAGATAAGAAGCAGACCGGTAACGAAACCATAAATACCTGTGGTCTCTGCGATGGCGCAGCCGAGAAGCATGGTGCTTGTCACATCACCCTTACACTCGGGCTGACGTCCGATTGCTTCAAGCGCTTTTGAAACTGCGTTACCTTCTCCTATACCGGGTCCGATACCCGCGATAAGAGCGGCTCCTGCACCTATGCCGCAGCCGGCAAGTGCAATACCTCTTGCTAATAACTGAAAATCACCCATTATTGTTTTCCTCCTTATTAAAAATGTGATTTTTTATTTTCATTATGTAAGATTCTTCGTGTCTCGTCTTCCGACTCGGTCCGCGCTAAACGCGTGCCACTGGCACGCAGCGCCGCTCAGAATGACACTGCGGACATCCTATGTAAGATTCTTCGCTTCGCTCAGAATGACACTGTTGTCATCCTGAGGGCGTCAGCCTTCTTTTGACATCCTGATGGCGTCAGCCTTCATTTGTCATCCTGAGGGCGTAGCCCGAAGGATCTTTTTACCCCTCAGCGGCATTCGCGATGTACATGATCGTCAGCATCGAGAAGATAAACGCCTGCATAACTCCCGTGAACCAGTCGAAATAGATCGACAGTATGGCGGGAATACCCACATCCAGGAAGGGGATGGCCGCCAGAGTGGCATTCACGTTTATCAGTATTGCGGAAGTCGCCACTGCAAGGCTCGCATAAATAAGACCGTTAATAACGATACCGGAAAGGATGTTGCCGAAATGACGGCAGGCCATACTTACGGGAGTGGCGAGCTCCGAAAGGATATTGAAGGGAGTCATCACCGGTATGGGCTCGGTAAAGCCTTTCATATATCCGAGAACGCCGCCGGCCTTTATCTTTGCGCTGGTGATCATTATGAAGACCACAACAGCCCAGGCAGCTTCTGTTGAAAGATCCGCCGTAGGACTGCGGAGCCCGACAAGGCTTATCAGGTTAGAAATAACGCTGGTGGTAAACAGGGCAGCCACAAAGGGGATGAGCTTATCGAATTTGTTGGTGCCCGTATTGTTACGGATAAAGTTATTGGCAGTTTCCACCAGCATCTCCGCGATGGCCTGCTTTTTGGAGATTCCCTCAACCTTCATATTTCTGGTAAGGAAAATACAGAGGCCTGTGATAATGATCATAACGATCCAGCTCACCACAAGGGTTTCATTGATGGTAAAGTCGCCGAGAACGGGAATTCCCGTGGGTATACGGGCAAATATTTTTGCACCGTTGATCTCAACATTCATTTGGTTTCCATGCCTTCCTTTCTTTTCTGGAATATGCCCCGGCATTTGATGAGAATACTGGGTACGAAAAGCGGGATGATCCCCATTGCCCCGTTAAATACGGGAAGTGCGAAGCTTAAGACCACCCAGAGAAGCTGAAGGAGCATCCGGTTCCTGTAGCTGAGCGCCATGACACTTCTTGCACGGCCTTCATCTTCAATGGAGGTTACCTTCTGCACCGTCACTGCCATCCAGAAAAAATTCAGGACAGCTACGGCGCAGCCGATGACTCCGCTTATGATCACCTTCAATCCGAAGGGTATCTGTTCCGGAAAAAATCTGTTCAGTATAAAAAACAGAAGCAGACAAATAACTGTGGCAATCACGCAGCCGCAGGAGATAAACAGTGTCTCCTTTTTGACTGCTTCCTGTAATTTCATATGTTTAACCTCTTTAGATATGGCGGTTAAAATAAACGCCTTTTCTGCGGATCTTTTTGTCGCCCTGCTTTCCTTCGGTCTTACTGACATAGAGATAGAACTTGTACGCAGTCATAAAGGAAGCACCGAGCCCCAGAATAAATCCGGGGATAAAGACCCAAGCACCTGTGATATTGTGGGAAACCAGAAGATAACACCCCAGGACACAAAGGATAACAGGCATCATAAGCGAAAGACCGAACTGCCCGATGAGGGCGAGATTACCGAATATCCGTAATCGTCCGTTGATTTTTCCGTTATCCGTAAGACCTACCTCCACCAAACAAAACCACTTTTCCTATTGTATCCTAAGGGAAATTTTTAGTCAACGACAGTTGAGAAGTTTTATTTGCTGATTTATACTCAGTATGATATGAAGGAGATAATAATCAAGGCAGCGATATTCATTACATCTTTTCTGATATCACTGTTTATCATAAGCTCAATAATGAACCGCGGAACGACGGATATGACCGTGGAAATGGGGGAGGCCAGCCTTCCGGTGGTCTCGGTGGTTGACGGAGACCGGGAGATCAACCGGATGTACGGGATCAGGAGTACTGTGGAGCCGAATATGATGCGCGACACCCTGACTCCCTTAAATGAAGGAAGAAGCCTTGAAATATATATCAGTAAATACGGCAACCGTTTGAAGGAAGTAGCATATGAAGTCAGATCCCTTGATGCGGAGAGGCTTATCGAAGATACGGAGATACTCGATTATATTGAGGATGAGGACGGGATAAGCGCCAGACTCAATATAAAGGATCTGATAAACGACGGAAAGGAGTATATCCTTGCCGTAAGGCTCACAAATGAGCAGGGACAGAAAATCTATTATTATACGAGGATCATCCACGATACGGAGCTCCATGAAAAGGAGATACTGGATTTTGTCCGGGATTTCACGGACAGAACCTTTGACAAGACTGCAGCGAGAAGCCTTACCACATATCTGGAGAGTGATTCCAGCGGAGATAATTCCACATATCAGTTTGTGAACATCCATTCAAGCTTTGATCAGATAACATACGGGAATCTGGCTCCGGAAAAGCCGGAGACGGTCCGCACGGATATACTTGAAATGGATGATTCTACCGCATCTCTTAAAAACAGCTTCTTATTGAAAAGAGGGGACGGGGATGATGCGGTATTCTATGATGTTAGTGAGTATTTCAGGGTGCGTTATACGGAGAAGCGCATATATCTCTTAAATTACGAGCGTACCATGGAAGAGGTTTTTGATCCCGACTCCGAGGATGTTTTTATAAGCGACAAGATAGTACTGGGCATTTCGGATCCGGATATTGTCATGGAAGAGAATGAGGACGGAGGAGTGGTCGCCTTTGTGCAGAACGGCTCCCTCTATGCATACAGAAATTCGGATTCAAAGGTGATACGGGTTTTTTCGTTTTTTGATAAGGGGGACGATGACGAAAGAAACCGGAATAGTGATCATGGAGTAAAAATACTGCAGGTGGACGAGGCGGGTAATATTTCCTTCCTGATATACGGATATATGAACAGGGGGCGGCATGAGGGAGAAACCGGGGTGTCGGCCTATTACTTTAACAGTGCGTTAAACCAGATAGAGGAGGAGGTTTATATCCCTTATAAGCGTTCATACCAGTTCCTGAAATATGAAATAGAGAAATTCTCCTATTCGCCTGACGGAAATAAGCTGTACCTGTATCTGGGGGGCAGGCTTCTGGACATCCGTCTGGATGAGAAGAAGGATTCCATTATGGCCGGAAATATATACTTCGATTCCTTTGTGGTTTCAAAGAGCGGAAGGACAGCGGCCTGGCAGGCAAAGAATGATTCGGGTATATTTGTCTGCGATTTCAATAGCGGGAATATCCGGGAGATACTGGGAGATCCCGGTGTGACTATAAGGGCTCTTGGCTTCCTGGGAGAGGATCTGGTCTACGGCTCATCAACGGGAGAGCATTCCATAGAGAGCCGGATAGGCGTTTCCATGGACTCAATGGAGAAGATCTACATCGAAAGCAGTGACGGGGAGCTCCTAAAAACCTATTCGAAGGACGGGATCTATATTACCGGTGTAGAGGTGAAAAATGATGAGATAAGCCTTTCGCGGATCACGATGGAGGAAGGGGTAAGCGGCAATTTCCTGAGTATTGACCCCGATATGATCGTGAATAATGACCCGGGAACCGGCGACAGGAATGCGGTCATTACGGTTGCTACCGAGGAACTGGAGACCATAACCGAGATATCCCTTGCGGGTCATATCAGGACCTCCTCAGTTCATGTGGTATCCCCGAAGGAGGTTCTCTTTGAGGGTGACAGGACCGTGGAAATAAAGGATGACGAAGACAGCAGCAAAATGCTGATGGTTTATTCCAGAGGAGGGATAGACGGGATCTGTGAGTCCGAGGTCAGAGCCGTGAATCTGGCAGATGAGCGCGGAGGTGTTGTGGTCAAATCCACAGGCAGATACCTGTGGCAGAAGGGAAACAGAGCTGCGGAGAAAAATCTGAATGACATTACTGATCCTCCCATTTCGGAAAGTCAGGATGAGCAGTTTACGGCTGTTCTTTCCGCAATACTTAGTCATGAGGGAGTCACCGCGGAGCCTGAAGAGATAGCAGGGCTGGAAGGCAGTCTTGTGGACATTATAGAAGAGGAAATAGACGGATCCGATGCCCTGACACTGGGAGGCTGCTCTTTAAGTTCGGTTCTCTATTATGTGAGCATAGGAAGACCGGTCGTTGCCGAGGTAGAAGGCGGAAATATTGTAATGATCGTGGGATATGACCCGAAGAATACGGTGATCTACGACCCCTCTACAGGCAGTATTTACAAAAAGGGAATGAATGACAGTACGGAATGGTTCGCTTCCCACGGAAACGAATTTGTGTCATACGTCGTCTGAGGAGCTGCCGTCGCCGGAGACGCCGCTGCTCTCCCGGGAAATGTTCTCATCCGAAGTGCTGTCCACCAATGAGGTGCTGCCGAAAAGCCGGTTTTTCACGGGGGTAAGGGCGGTATAAAGCGCAACACCGAGAATACCGCAGGAGATAACCTCGCCTGCTCCGACCGTCAGCATAAAGAAGGGGATGCTGCCCGGAAAATCGTATACGAATTTCAGCACAAAGGGTATTATCACTGTGTTCGAAATGATAGGCGGAAGAGCCGCTATCGCAGGAGATTTCTTTCTCAGGGCATAGGTTCCCACGGCACCGATAAGGGTCGCTATGCTGCCGAAGACCACGTCAAAGGGCGCACAGCCCGTTATCAGATTGCTGATAAGGCAGCCCGCGAAAAGCCCCGGAATGGCGGCAGTTGTAAATACGGGAAGAATGGTCAGCGCTTCGGATATACGGATCTGGATCACGCCGCTTGCCAGATTAAAAGCAGAAATAAAGACCGTTAAAACCACGTAGATCGCAGCGATCATAGCAGACCGGGTCAGAAACAATATACCTTTTCCGGATCTATCCATTTGTCAGACCTCTCCATTTCTGTATCTTGCTACCAGAGACTGTATCCTGGTATTGGGATTCAAGAGATCGCTAATAGAAGAATCATGGTTTAATGTATCGATGATAAAGGCAATATATTTACTCATATCGCAGGAAATATACCACTCTCTTTCCAGCAGCTCGGGAGACTGGTAGATGCAGTTTGTGGTGAGTACTCTGTGAATCAGACCGCTTTCAAAGGCTTCATCAAAGCTCTTCAAGCCGGAGGTAAAGAGCCCGAAGGTAGCCATTATGAATATCCTTCCGGCCTTTCTTTCCTTTAGCTGCTTTGCGACATCAAGTACACTGTCTCCTGAAGAGATCATGTCGTCAACCACCAGCATATCCTTACCTTCTACGCTGGTTCCCAGAAACTCGTGGGCCACGATCGGATTCCTGCCGTTGATCACGCGGGTGTAGTCACGCCGTTTGTAGAACATTCCCATATCCAGTCCCAGAACGTTGGCGAGATAGATAGCTCTTTTCATACCGCCTTCATCGGGACTTATGACCATCATATGATCGGCATCGATCATAAGATCATTTATGTGGTACAGCAGACCCTTCATAAACTGATATGCGGGCTGTATGGTCTCAAAGCCATGAAGAGGGATCGCATTCTGGACCCTGGCATCATGGGCATCAAAGGTGATAATATTGTCAACGCCCATACGTACAAGCTCCTGCAGGGCGAGAGCACAGTCCAGGGATTCCCGGGAGCTTCTCTTGTGCTGGCGTCCTTCATACAGGAAGGGCATAATGACCGTGAGCCTCCTGGCCTTTCCGCCTACGGCAGCGATCACACGCTTCAGATCCTGAAAATGATCGTCAGGCGACATATGGTTATCATGTCCGCAAAGGGAGTAGGTCAGGCTGTAATTACAGATATCACAGAGAAGGAAGAGATCCATTCCGCGTATGGATTCGTTTATGGTACCCTTGGCTTCACCGGTTCCGAAACGTGAGATCGAGGTGTCAATGATATAGGAGTCTCTCTGGTAACCCTGGAAAACAAGTGAGCCCTTGTGCTCGTTTTCCCGCTCGGTGCGCCAGTCAACCAGATATTTATCGACCTTGTCACCCAGCTCGCGGCAGCCCTCAACAGGTATGACGCCAAGCTTTCCAACGGGTATGCTCTCAAGTTTTCTTTTTCCCTCGTGAACTGCCATACAGTTTACCCCTTTTTCTTCATTCGAAGGTCTTCGCCTCTGAAATAGTAAAGTTCGTAGTTGCTTATTATCCTTGACAGGGATCTCTCGGAATAAAGATCTTTAATGCTTTTTAGCGCCAGATTGCTGGAAATAATGGTTGATTTCCCCCGTATCTCCCGCTCATTCAGGATATTGAAAAGCTGTCCCGCCACAAAGGAATTGGTATTTTCCGTTCCAAGGTCATCAATGATCAGCAGATCCGAGTCATAAATATTTGCAAAAAAGTCTTCCCTGTCCTCAGCCCCGGTATTCCTGAAGGTGTTGTCAGCGATAAGTTCAAAAAGACGAAAGGCCGTAAAATATACTACGCTGTAGCCTTCGTCCAGAAGCTTTTTCGCGATACAGTTTGTGAGGAAGGTCTTTCCGCTTCCGACGCCACCTAAGAATAACATATTGCGGGAAGACTGGGCAAATGATTTTACAAAATCCTTTGCAGCCAGATAAACCTGCCGGATATCCGGCAGGATCCCGGGGGAAAAGATACTCAGATCCGATGTGGAAAAATTCTCTCTTTCAAGTATTTCCTTAAGATGGGACTGGCGGTACAGGGAATCGATGATACGCTGCTTTAGGCAATGGCATCTTTCATTTCCTATGAAGCCGGTATCCTTGCAGTCGGGACAGTCATAGAACGGCATAAGGTAATCCCGGGGAAAGCCGGCAGCCGTAAGGAGCTCTTCCTTTTTTCCGGCAATTTCCTTCAGCTCATTTTCAAGATTTGCCAGGGCAGACCCGTCGCCCTCCAGACTTTTTTTCCCCGCGGAAATAGCGGCGATGGCAGCACGATCCTCCAGCTCCTTGTATTCCGGAAGCTTTTCGCAGATCTCCCTCTTTCTGTCGTTTAAGAGCCTTGAGTTCTTATCTCTTATTTCATCATATTCCGCCATAATACCGCGGAAGTCGGCGTCGTTCATTGACATTATCGGCCGGTGCAGCTCCTTCCTGTCTATACAGTCTGCTGTTTCTCAGTACTTTCATTCAATTCCTGGCGAATTTCTTTTCAAGATCGGAAAAATCTATGTCCCGCTCATGGAAATTCCGGAACTTTGTGGATCTTCCGTCAGTTTCTTCCCGAAGGGGTTTTTCCTTCTTTTCGGCTTCGTGGACCCGGTCGGCATCGGCTATGTCGGATAGCTTTGAAACCCGGTGCTCCTTCCAGTTTCTCAGGATTGTATCGGCATATTGGAAGCTGGGCTTCGATATGGTGCTCATAGTACGGTTTGCGGCTTCTATGATAAGCTCGGTCGAAAAACCGTACTCGTCCCGCCATCGCCTTATGAAATCCATCTCCGGCTTCACGGGATTTCTTCCGCTCAGTCCGAAGGCCTTCATAACCTCATAATATTCCTTCCTGTTCACACCGGTCTCATACTTTGCCTGCTCCACAGAACGTATTCCCCTGTCGTCCCAGTCTCTGGCCACACTTTCAATATAATGTATATTTCTGTGTCCGGAGCTCACGCAGTATTCGATGAGGTACTCTATCAGAGCGGCATCGAAGCGGAGATTGTCATACATATATAAAATGGTATTGAGATCAGAGTGGCTCAAGGTCCGTCTCAAATATTTCTCCGCCGTAAACAGAAGATCCCTGACCTCGGGATTCTCCCTGAAATCCTGAAGCTGTCCGGCAGGGTAAAACGGACGTGCAGGTTCCGTAGCCGTAGCGTCAACGTGGGCGGCAGCTTCAGTGCCTGCCGGAGTGTCAACGTGGGCGGCAGCTTCAGCACCTGCCGGAGCGGCGATGTGAGCGGAAGGAGCGCTTTTCTGTATGGTGTTTCCTTCGCTCTGTGCCGGGATCCCGGATACGGAAAGAGTGGAATCATGAATGACCGGTTTCTCTATCACATTGAGGCAGATACCCCTCACGTTCCTGTTTTCATCATAGTCTAGAGAAATAAGACCTTGTTTATCCCAGTAAATCAGCGCACGGATTATGTCACGCTCCGTATAGTTGAAGCGGTCTGCAATGATCGGCAGGGACACGTCCTTCCCCGATGAAACCGAACGAAGAAGATAAAGATAGATCTTTATCTGGGCCTCATTGGCATTGGTCATAAAATGATCTATAAAATGATTGGACACCTTTGTGTGACCACAGCTGTCACTTTCATAAAGTGAAATGCTCTCGCCTTCCAATTTAACTATCTCCCGGATCGTAATTACTCTTTTCAGGATATTCCGGATCCTGAACAGATACGATTATACATGGTCAGTAAATTGATTTCAATGCCCCGATGAGCCGAAAACCCCGATAAAATCGGGGTTTTTGCGATGATGTGGATTTGGTGGATATGGTGGAAATGTTCTATTTTAAAAGTGCATCTCCAATTTTATATACGTCTCCCGCACCCATAGTTATCAACAAATCACCGTGGATACAGTTTTTTTGCAAAAATTTTTCAATTTTTTCAAAGGAATCAAAATAGCAGGCGTTATGACCTCTGGCGCGGATTTCGTCCGCCAGGGTTTCGGAGCTTATCCCAAGAGTGTCGGTTTCCCGGGCGGGATAGATATCCGCGAGAACCACCTTGTCCGCCAGTGAAAGAGCCTCAGCGAATTCCGGCAGAAGAGCCTTTGTCCGGGTATAGGTATGGGGTTGGAAAACACACCACAGCGTGTTATACTCACATTTTTTTGCAGCGGTCAGGGAAGCCTTTATCTCGGTGGGATGGTGGGCATAATCATCAATGACTTCCACTCCCTTAAAGCTGCCCTTATGCTGGAACCTGCGGTCCGTTCCCTCAAATTCATTGAGGGCACGGATGATATTATCTTCATCTATCCCCATTTCCACGGCAGCAGCCGCTGCCGCACAGGCGTTGCCGACATTGTGCTCTCCCGGAACCCTGAGCTGTACCTTTCCCAGGACCCTGTCCCCGTGGTGCAGGGTAAAGGAAGGGAAAGCCAGCTTATTATAGCTTATATCGGAAGGATAGTAGTCTGAGGAGCTGTCGGGGCCGAAGGTCACTACGCGGCATGTCAGCCCGTCGGTAATAATATCAAAGCCCTTTGTTTCACTGTTAATAATAAGGGAGCCGTTTTCCGGCAGAAGCAGGGCGAATTTCCGGAAGGACTGCTGTATATCATAAAGATCCTTGAAGAAATCAAGGTGATCCTCATCAACATTTAGTATTATGCCCAGAGTCGGGGCAAAGGAAAGGAAGCTGTTGGTGTATTCGCAGGCCTCCGTCACAAAGAAGTCCCTTTTTCCCACACGGAAATTGCCGCCTATGCTCTTCAGCATCCCTCCTATGGATAGAGTCGGATCCTTGTCTGCCCTTAAGAGTATCTCGGACAGCATGGAAGTGGTGGTGGTCTTTCCATGGGTTCCGGAAACTGCTGCACTGATCCGGTAGCGTTTCATCAGCTGTCCCAGAAACTCCGCACGGGTAAGAGCGGGGAGCTGACGCTTTCTGACCTCCGAGAGCTCCGGATTGTCCTCATGTATCGCAGCAGTATAGACTATAAGGCTGATATCATCGGTGATATTGTCTGACGACTGGGGAAAGGAAATGCGGGCACCAAGGGATGTAAGGTAATCCGTAAGTTCGCTTTCCGTCATATCGGAACCGGAGACCGAAAAGCCTTCAGACAAAAGGAGCTCAGCAATACCGCTCATGCTGATGCCCCCTATGCCGATAAAATGGAAATGTAATTTTGAATCGGAAAAATCTACGTTGTACATAATGTTTTATCTCCTATGGGAAACCACCCCGCTAAGGCTAAAATGACCACTAAGCATCGCCTAAGGAGCTTTCCGCTGCGTTATAGTCGTTCATCGCCTTATCACAGCCATCTTTAATAATACTCACCACTGCACCGGCAGCCCGGATCTCCGCCTGTTCCACGGCAGCCCGCGACTGTATGTCAAAGGGAGACAGAACCCAGTCGGCCAGATCCCAGTTGTGGGGCTTCAGACCTACTCCGATACGAACCCTTGCGAAGCTGTCCGATCCGGTCTCTGCGATAATGTTCTTCAGCCCGTTATGGCCTCCCGCACTTCCGGAGGGCCTCACACGGATCCTTCCCGGCTCGAGATTGACGTCATCAGAGATCACTATAAGGTCTGCGGAGATATCAGCTTTATAATAGGAAAGAACCTCCCGTATGGCCTGGCCCGAAAGGTTCATGAAAGTAAGGGGCTTAACAAGGAGCACCTTCTCTCCTTCGATAAGCCCTTTTCCGCATATTGCCCTGTATTTTTCAAAATCCAGGGAAATCCCGAAACGGTCCGATAAAATATCAATGGTCTCAAAGCCAACGTTGTGTTTTGTGCCGTTATATTTTGAACCCGGATTTCCCAGTCCTGCGATAATATACATTCTTTATAAGAAGAAACGGTCGCTTCGTTCTATTACTATCTGAACCCCGTTCTCACCCTTGTAGTAGGAATTTGCCCTTATGGTGCCATGGCTCTCCACGATACAGTTCTCAATATGGGTATTGTCTCCGATATACACATCATTAAGAATGATGGAATTCTTTATGAAGCAGTTATTCCCGACGAAAACCTTCTTGAAGAGTACCGAATCCTGCACTGTGCCGTTTATAATGCAGCCGGAGGACGCGAGACTGTTATGTACCTGGCTTCCCACATTATACTTCGCGGGAGGCAGATCGTCTACCTTTGAATATACATCCGGATACTGGTTAAAGAAGTAGTCCCGCACCTCCGGCTTTAAGAAGTCCATATTTGTCCTGAAATAATCATTTACCGTAGCGATGTTCTTCCAGTAGCTGTCTATCTTGTAGCCGTATATACGCTTCTGGTTCCTGTAACGCACCAGAATATCGGAAACAAAGTCGTGGCGGTCCTCTTCCTCGGCCTTTTCGATAAGCTCGATAAGCTGGCGGCGGCGGATAACGTAGATTCCGCAGGAAATGGTCCGTCCCTTGGCCTCCACGGGCTTCTCTTCAAAGTCGACGATCCTCTGGTCCTCATTCATGGTGAGAACACCGAATCTCTCCACATTCTCACTGGCCGGAAGCTCCTTGCATACCACGGTGATATCGGCCTTCTTTGCGATGTGGTACTCAAGGACCTTATTGTAATTCATCTTGTAGACACAGTCGCCGGATGCGATTATCACATAGGGCTCGTGGCTGTCCTTAAGGAAGGAGATGTTCTGGTAGATGGAATCCGCCGTTCCCCTTGACCAGAAGGAGTGGTCGCTGGTCATGGACGGAGTGAACACGAAAAGTCCACCCTGCTTTCGTCCGAAATCCCACCATTTCGATGAGGAAAGGTGCTGGGTCAGGGACTTGGCATTGTACTGGGTAAATACACCGACCTTCTGTATATGGGAATTTGTCATATTGCTCAGGGCGAAATCTATACCCCTGTAGCTTCCGGCTATGGGCATTGCCGCAATGGCGCGTTTCTTTGTCAGTTCCTTCATCCGGTGATTATTGCCGCCGGCAAGAATTATACCTATCGCTCTCATAGACTATCTTTCCTCCTTTATAACGGTTTTTCCGGAAGAAACGGTTTCGTCCGCGAATTCATCAATGGTGAAAACGCCGGACAGAACGGAATTCTTGCCTACTGTCAATCCGGAAGGTATTTCCGACTTCTCCGCAATCGTGACCAGACCGTGGGTGTAGATCGTGGGATCGGTCTCGTTTTCCACCTCTTCCCCGCTGCCGATGTTCACGCGGTCACCTATGATGGCTTCTTCGGCGATAATGCCTTTTTCTATGTTGCAGTTCTCTCCGATAACCGTGCCGTTCATAATGATGGAATCGCGGACAACGGTGTTTTTCCCTATGGTGACACCGCAGCCAAGAACGGAATTGTAGACCTTCCCGAAGATCTGGCTGCCCTCTCCGATGATACTCTTTTCTATCTCGGACTCGTTTCCGATAAACTGGGGAGTCACGATCTCGCTCTTGGTGAAGATCCGCCAGTACTCTTCGTACAGATTGAATTCGGGAATGATGTCGATAAGCTCCATATTGGCTTCCCAATAGGAATTCAATGTTCCCACATCCTTCCAGTAGCTGTTGTATTCGTAAGCAAAGAGCCGCTGCTTCTTTTCGTGGCAGTAGGGGATCACATGCTTTCCGAAATCCAGACTGGACTGGTCGGCGAGTGCGATGAGTGCTTCCTTAAGCACGCTCCAGGAGAAGATATAAATGCCCATGGAAGCCAGATTGCTCCTCGGATGCTCGGGCTTCTCCTCGAAATCGGTTATCTTTCTGTTGTCATCGGTGATCACTATTCCGAAGCGCTTTGCCTCCTCCATGGGAACCGGCATGGCGGCGATCGTTACATCGGCGTCATTCTCCTTGTGGAAGTCCAGCATCACCTCATAGTCCATCTTGTAGATATGGTCGCCGGAGAGGATCAGCACATAATCCGGATTGTAGCTCTCCATATATTCGATATTCTGCAATATGGCATTGGCTGTTCCGGTGTACCACTCGCTGTTTACATTCTTTTCAAAGGGTGGAAGTACGGTAACACCGCCGATGTACCGGTCCAGATCCCAGGGGGTTCCGATACCTATATGAGAATTCAGCTTCAGGGGCTGATACTGGGTAAGTACGCCCACTGTATCTATTCCGGAATTGATGCAGTTGCTCAAAGGGAAATCAATGATCCTGTATTTCCCCCCGAAGGGCACTGCGGGCTTGGCCATATGCGTTGTCAGGACTCCGAGTCTGCTGCCCTGTCCTCCTGCCAGTAGCATGGCGATTATCTCTTTTTTGATCATCAGCATCACCTCATATTTTCTAAAAATCAGATATGACTGCTGAAATAGCTACAAAATTCAGCAATCTATACTTAGTGATTATACAACTAAAGAGACGTTTTGTGTATATTTTTTACAAAAAAAACTGAAATAATCAAAAATTTTCGTCATTTTTATGATTAAAGCGTCATCCGGCGGCTTACCCGCGGGAGATCAGCCGGTCTTTCCTCTTGCGAGCTTGTCGCTCTGCTTGCTTTCGTCGATGACAGCGTTCTTTTTTGCTATGTGGAACTGGTCGCGCCCGCCGGCCTTTGATTCATAAAGCATATTATCGGCACGCTTGATGCCGTCCATATATTCGGTGTCGGATACGGCAAACTCGGCTATCCCCACAGAGGCGGTCATTGACAGCTCGGTTCCGTCATCGGTTTTGACCTTTACTGCATGGACCGCATCCATAACCTTCTTCGCGACCATCGTGACATCATCCTCATTAAGTCCCAGGTAGACTCCGACGAATTCGTCGCCGCCCCACCTTATCAGGTAATCCGACTTTCTGAATGTGTGGTACAGACTCGTAACAACCCTTTTAAGCACCACGTCCCCGACGTCATGCCCGTAGGTATCGTTAATCTCTTTGAAGTGATCAACATCCAGAAGCATAATGGCAGGGCTTGGCTTTCCCTTTTTATAAGCTTCGAAGAACTGCTTCAGCCTTTCTTCGCCGTACTGGCGGCTGGTGGCTTTCGTGAGGGCATCCCTTTCCACCTGGTGCTTCAGCTTTTTCGTGATCTTCAGGGAAAATACCCTGTCGGATCTCAGGGTCATTACAACCATAAAAGCTAAAAGCAGCAGGAAAATAACAGCCACCACAAGCTCGAACTTTATCATATACTGCTCAACGGGAGCATTTGTGTTCCGGACATAGATCGCGATGTCGTCCATATTGGAGCCCATGCTGACTATCCAGTTGTAATCCCTGAAAAGTCTGGAAAAAACAAGCCGCGGGGTACTGCCGCCATCGCCGCTTTTTATAGAGTAGGTGTAATGGCATTCACCCAGATCCTGAAGCCTGTCGAGCTCATCCTTAAGGTATTCCTTTCCATCGGCATCCCTTTCGTCCGTGGAAAGGAGTCTCCCATCCGTTCCCTTTTCTTCGGGATTCACCACCCGGACCGCATAGTTCTTCCCGCCGTTATAGTTCCTTATCTCATTTATCCATATCCAGGTATTGCCGTCGAACTCATTGTACATGACCTTCTGGGTGATGCTCTTTCTCACGACATCATCCATGGTCTGTCTGGTAATGCCGTAAATAATAGCGGTATTTCCCACATTGAAGCTGTCTGAGGAAATAAAGCTGTTCTTCAGCTCCTCCTCATTCCCGCCCCAGGCATCTCCGAGAAGGCCGTCGGAATCGTAGAGAACCTCATTAGTGTCCGTATTATAGGCCATATAGGTCCAGTTCCGGCTGTCGGGCCGCCCGTCAAAGTAGTCCTTGACCTCCTTTGCCGCGCTGCTTCCCGCTTCCTCCGCAATGAGGTGGACATAGTCCCGGCAGCTCTCCACCTGATCCTCATACTCCTTTGTGCGAACGGCTCTTTCCGTGACTATATCCTCGACCAGATTATTCACGGTGTTTTCCAGGAAATGCTGTCTGAGCTCCAGGGCATTGGCGTAGAGCTGTTCCGTGTACAGCACACGGATCCGTAGAAATGCCTGATGCAAAAGCAGTAATATTGCTACTGTCATCACGACTATTATTGCAATTGTCTGCGGTCTGACCTTTTGTTTGCTCTTCATAATGATTAATGATACACGATTTACTGATGTTTGTTAAATTCAAGGTAACTATTCAAGGCTTATCTTTTTTAACCTTTTGGAACGTGGATCGATCCAGTTAAGGCTATAACTTCAGGATCCGTTACGAAAAGACCGGTGATGGCTCCGCCGAAAAGCTGCATGGTAAGTATCATCACAGCGGACAGCAGAAGGTGGCAATAGAGGCACCCAGAGTGGTGAAGGGCTGATGGATAAGCTGTTCTATCCTGTTCCTTGCATCTCCGCGGTATTGACTATGGCAGACTTCACTCTTTTGTCATCCCGGGCACCGTAAAACTGTGAAGCGATTATGCCGCCGCCGCTGCCGATCCCATTACAGAGCGCGAAGAACAGAAAGGCGACGGAACCCGTGGATCCCACCGCAGCAAGAGCCACCGAACCTACGAAACGCCCAACGATGATGGAGTCGGCGATATTGTAGATCTGCTGGAAAACATTGCCTATAAGGGAAGGCAGGGCGAAGAGAATAAGATGCCTCACCGTATCCCCGTTTGTCATATCGGTTGTGTGTTCTTTCATGATCGTATGTATTATAACAAACTGCGGCGGATCCTGCATCCTCCGGGAGCTGCAACAGGAAACATCCCACCGAAAGTGCTGTGGACGAGGCAGTCAGGGAAGTTTTGGCGGGTTATAGACGAATTGACAATTAAACCCTAAAACTCTATAATTCATAAGTCGTTAAAGAACGGGAAGAGTGATCAACCTCTCTTTAGGACTCCGGTCCCATGCAATGGGAATCCGTGAACCGTGTCAGGTCGGGAACGAAGCAGCACTAAGCGGAACCTCCCATGTGACGTGGGGCAACCGGGGTCTTAAAGAGGGGTTGATTTTGTATTTTCCACTTGCGGAGCCGGTTTTCGTATGGTATTGTTATGTTAACAATATATGTAAAGTAGACATAACAAGATGTTATTTCATTATCTGAAGAAGCGAACAGCCGTACTTCTGGCATTTATCATATTATTTTCAGCGTCCTTTTCTTCTCTTCCCTCCATCCGGGCGGAGGAGCTTTCTGCTAATCTGATCACTGCGGGAGAAGCTGCTGCGGAAGACAGTGTATCTATGGATAATGATACGGTATCGGGGGAGGAGAGCCCTTCCGATAACAGTCTTTCAGATAACAGCCCCTCTGACAACAGTCTTTCCGGCAACAGTCCTTCCGATAACAGCCTTTCAGACAACAGCACCTCAGGAAATGAGGTTTCCGAAAATAAGAGCGAAAGGGTAAAAGAAGACTGGGAGATAGCTTCAATAGACGGCATTACCGTCGGATCCTTAAGTGCGGATTTTACAAAGCCTTGCGCCTTTCTGACGAAGAAAAAGCTGGTACTGAACGGAATGAGACGCTCGGTAAGCGACGATACCTACATTGTCTTCAATGTTGACGGCGATTATGAGCTGTCCGGTCTGACCGGAGCAGGATTTGGAATATCCGTAAATAAACTCTCATATAACGGTCTGCCGGCTTACCGCATCTCAGTGTCGGTGAACTCCTCTTCAGCGCGGGGCAGCACGAAGCTTACCATTACGCCCAGAAACCGGATGAACGGAAAAGAGCTCAATAAGCTGAAGCTGATTATATCAGTGAAAAAGAAGAATCCTCCGGTAAAGTGGAAGAGCCAGACGATTACTTTGAGTAATTCGGTTAAGGGGGAATTTGCACTCAACACGCCGAATATTGACGGCGTATCCATCGTCCCTCTTTCGGGAAATGAAAGATATAAGCCAAAGGTTCCGGCCTGCCTGAATATCCGGCTGCAGAACGAAAATACCGTAAAGATCACTGCCGGGAAGGGTGTGAAGCTGAATAAGAATTATCCTGTGACATTATGGCTGATGTACACTGACAGTACGCAGATAAAGGCCGTGAAGAGAAAATTCAATGTAAAGGTAACGGACAAACCGAAGAACGTGAAGCTAAAAAAGCTTAAGGGGAGCGCTCTTAACCTTTCAGACAGGAACGGCACGGCTCTGCACTACAGGCCTCTTACGAAGAACACGGGTTTTGTTGTAAATGATGTGAGCTTCAGGGAAGGAAGTCTCTCGGAAAACTATACGATAAAGAAGACATATGCTCCGGATACAAAGGAAGTCACGGACTTTTATGTCTGCGCGAAGAACGGTGCGGTTCTCCGCCGCGGAAATGATTCATTTGGCTTCAATATGCTGCTGCAGGCTCCGGGAATGGATGTCGGCAGTATGGAGCAGACCGCGACGGTCAGGGCAAAAAAGAAATCAACAAAGATTAAAACAACCTTCGTAAGCGGGAATTCACTAAAGGTCAATGAAACTTTATCCGATAATCATGTAGCGGGGACTATTGAACTGAGAGTCATTTCGCCCAAATACGCTGCAATTGACTGGGCTTCCATAAAGGATCTTACAAATAATGCCGCATTCAGGGCGGAATGGACCATAGACAGATGGGGGCAGACCGCCAGAATACGCATAGTGATCGACAAAAGCAAGGTTATTTCCGGGAAAAAATATACCCTTGCTTATTCACTCAAAGCACGGGGAGCCGATGCAGAAACGGTACCGACAAAAATTGTCGTAAAATACAAGGCGTAAGAAAGATTTTTATATTTTCATTTATTTTTTAAGCAAATATTAAGATTTTGTTGCTATACTTGTTTTGTTGTATAATACTGTCATTCTGAGCGACAGCACTCTGTCATTCTGAGCGACAGCGAAGAATCTTTCCATCGGGTTGTTAGTATTGCGGTTTTAGCAAATTTTTATTAGGCTTTCAAAAATGAAAAAACGTTTCAGAAAATTATCGATCATTTTAATAGCATCCCTTATTTTCTCTTCGGTTTCAGGTTCTGTTTTTGCAGAGCCTTATTCCGGTGAGATGGATGAAGCTCTTCTCGCCACTCAGGTTCCAGAGGGAACTGAAGGCGGAGAAGCACCGGCAGAAGAGGCTCCGGTACTCGGAGCACAGGAGGAAGGAAGCGGGGAGGGCAGCTCCGGGGAAGAGGAACCGCAGGAAGAGCAGCAATCCGAACAGTCAGAGCAGCCGGAAGAGCATACTGAACAGCAGGAGGAAGAACAGACAGAACAGCAGGAAGAGCAGCAGTCTGAACAGCAGGAGCAGCAACAGGAAGAGCAGCAGTCTGAACAGCCGGAGGAGCAGTCGGAACCGCAGACCGAACAGCAGGAAGAGCAGCAGAACCGGCAGGCTGAGGAGACCGTGCAGCAGGACCGGCAGACTGCGCAAAATGAGCAGCAGACCGCGCAGCCGGAGCAGCAGACTGCGCAGTCCGAAGTACAGACGGCAGAACAGGCTGACGGTCAGATCATAGAAGACGGTGGGACTGTCGATACGAACAGCGGTCTCCCGGCAGAAAACAGCGAGTCAGGAAATGAGATCGTAGGACAGGCAGAGAATAACGCTCTGCTGGCTGCCGGGGATAATGAGATACAGGAGGAGGCCTTAGAAGGCGTATCTGAGAACAATATGGAAGTGGCTTCATTATCCGGAAACGCTGCGGAGGAGAGCCTGTCCGAAAATACCGTACCCGAGGTGGGGTTGGAGCTGACTCTTTCCGAGAATGAGGTTTTAGGGAATTCCATAGCGGTAATTGAAGAAGACGAGGATGAGGATCCGGAAAAGAAGGTTTCCGAAAACAAGGCTGAGGACTCACTGTCTGATAATGAAGCGGATGAAGAGAGCGGAGAAGGAAGCCAATACTCCGGTGGAAATATCGATATGTTCATGGACTTCGGATCCGACACGGTAGAAGAGATATCCGAGTCATCTGATGCCAGGCTTGCTGAACTTGCATCCTCCGGGGAAGCGGAGTTAAGCTCGATTGCTTCCGAGCAGAGCAGATATTTAGGGTCATATGATGAGTATTTTGACAAGAGTATTTCGTATGTCCTGAAAGATGCCAGCGGAAATGATTCCACAAGCGATAACAAGCTGTGCTGGGCTTATACCGCGGCTGCCCTGGCAGATATTAATATGACAAAGAAGGGCTTGAGAAAAAAGGGCGATAAGACCAGTGCCGATCCCCTGCAGATAGCTCAGGCCACCTATAATCAATACAGATATGACAGCTACGGCGAAACCTGGAAGAAAACCAGCGACACTCCGTATTTTGATAAAGACAGCCTTTCCGAGAAGAAGAAAAGCGGATCGAATGTATTTAATCATTACTGGGATTATACCGGTATTTTTGACAGGGATAGGTACGATACTCACAGCGACAGCCCTGACAGCGTAAGTAATAACGGATTTCCCGTTATGAAGGTCACAGACGAACGTTTTGTTAATTCCGCCAGCGGAAACCTTCTTTTTGCCACCTTTAACTATGAGCGCTGGGCTTCGCCATATATGAAGGGAGAAGAGGGCGGAAATAACGTGATCGATGACGAGGATGTCATAAATTACGAAGCGGATACCAGCGGCGTGGGTGCCCAGCTTAAAAATGCCTATTGGGTTCCGAGTACGGATATAGATGCCATAAAAGCCATGATAGTGGATCATGGGGCGGTTGGTATCCAGATGAGAAGAACAGCTAATGGTAAGAATGGTCAGATTTCAGGCTTTAAGCCGGCAGCCACAGAGGACAAGGAGACAAATCAGTATGAATATATCCCCTTGTATAACGGATACAAGGCGGATCATACCGTAGCCCTTGTGGGATGGGACGACTCGGTTGCTATTGGCAATTTTAAGAAGTGGACCATCGGTGACAGGAAGAATATCCAGCCCGCACGCACAGGAGCCTTTCTTGCCGTAAGTTCAACGGTGGCAAAACCCGGGGAAGGGAATGATTATTTAGGTTATGATCACTTCTGGATCTCCTATGAGGATGCCGCGTTTAAGGCCTATAATAATAAATACAGATATGCCGTTGCCTATGATTTTGTGAAAAATGATACCAGTGACTACAGCTATGGCTATGACGGATCGAATTACTTTAATTCCTACTCCACAAAGAAGGTATACGGGATCTTCAAGTCGGGTCATTCCGGAAAAACGAACAGCGGAAATGTGGAGGTTTTGAAGTCTGTCGGGGTCGGGATCCAGGATTCCGGAAGGTACAGGCTCACAATCTACAGCGGCTATGATCCCTCAGGAGATAGGTATCTCAATCAGTTTGAGGTACTGACCCAGCAGGTCGAGCTGAGCTATCCCGGGTACCATACTATTGAGCTTGATGAGCCTATACTCTTCTACAAAAATGATATGGTATCTGTCTGCTTTGAAAGAGTGGATGCAACGGATTTCCATATGCTGGTGGACGGGTTCTATGATAAAGACCGGGCCGGATACTCTTCCAAGAACTCGGAGAGTGACAGGATGCTGGGCTGCAGTATCGCGTCCGAAAACGGAGTGATATTCTCTTCCTATACCAACGGAACCAGGACCGGAGCAGAGAGCTTCTTTATGAGTGTATCCGGAAACAACAAACCGATTCAGGGAAGTGCTATTCCCTATAATGACAGCACATCAAGGTATATGGGCATAACCCCGCGTATGAGGCTCTATACCTCGGATCTCAAGGTTCCGGGGAATATAGACCAGACCATGCTTGATATCAAGCTGAAGAAATATATCTGGACACATACCGGGAAGGCTATCACACCCATACCGGAGGTATTGGTGGATTTCAATATGACACCGGCCGGAATACAAAAGGACAGGGGCGGAAAGGAATATCCCGAAGCTCTTGTGATGTACAATAAGATCGGGGGTGTGGAGAGCCATTATAATTACGTTGGGGTTAATAATAAAGATGAGGGAATAGCTGCGGTGATAGTCCGGGGAAAGGGCGATATTTTCTCCGGTGAGATCTCGGTACCCTTTAAGATAGTGAAGGATCAGCTGAATATCTCCAAGTGCAAGATAGAGGGACTGGAACCTCAGGAGTACAGTGAGGGCGAGGGAAAGGCCCTGACCAGGATATACGACGATATAAAGAACAATATGATCGTCAAATACTATGTGTCCGAGACCAAGCACTATGTTACCCTGACTGAGGGTATAGACTATACGGTAGGCTCCATTGAGGGAAATAATGTAAAGGGGAAGAAGCTTACGGTGATGGTTACCGGAATAGGTACCTTCAAGAATACGGTGAAGCCGAAATTCAAGCTCCAGAAGGCAAAGGATAAGAAACCCATAAGCGACCGCAGCATATCCGTGAATCTGAAATTCGAGGACCGGGAAAGGACAGTCGAATGGAATGAAGAGGATCACATAGGGGATCTTCCCGAAATCAATTATACCGGAAAGAAGATAAAGCCTGAGGTGGTTTCCATCTATGATGCCGAAACAGGGAAGAAGCTGGAGCCCGGCATTGATTACAATGTGAAGATCAAATACAAAAAGAATAAGAATGCGGGAATGGCTCAGATCATTATAAAGGCCGCAAAGGGCGGCCCCTATTCAGGCAAGGTTACCCGGTACTTTATGATCAAGCCTACTCATGTTACTACGGACGCTGTGGTGAAATTCCAAAAGAGCTCGTATAAATATACGGGGAAGCCGATCAAAGCTATTCCGAAGGTGACGCTGTACGGGAAGAAGCTGAAAAAGGGCAATATGTATGTGGATTACAGCAACAATACGGGCTCATCCTCGGGAACGGCGACCGCGCAGGGAATTGTATTCGGGAAAGGGAGGTACACCGGATATATGGGCTACGGGAACTTTACCATAACGGCGGGAACCACCACCAAGACAAGCAGTACATCATCTTCAAGCAGTACAACATCAAGCAGCAGTACAAAATAGAGGGAAACAACAATGGAAAGAGCATCCCGGCGGGGTGCTCTTTTTTGTCACCCGGAAGAGCCCTCCTTTGTCATCCATTGGCGCCCCTCCTTTGTCATTCATTGGCGCCATCCTTTGTCATCCATTGGCGCCCCTCCTTTGTCATCCATTGGCGCCCCTCCTTTGTCATCCATTGGCACCCTCCTTTGTCATCCGTTGGCGCCTCTCCTTTGTCATCCATTGGCGCCCCTCCTTTGTCATCCTGAGCGTTAGCGAAGGATCTTGTACCTTATTAGTGTAAATAACAGTCTGCCGGGAAAGCGGTGAGGAATTCTTTTTCAGGGGAATTCGAGGTACTTAGCTAATTATCCGGAGTAATGTGGTATAATCAGGCACATGAAGGTTTATATCGTACTGGATCTGGAATGGAACCAGGGTACTCCCAAAACTGAAAGAAGTGACCTTCCCTTTGAGGTCATTGAGATAGGTGCCGTGAAATTAAATCAGGATAAGGAGATCATAGGACGTTTTGAGAGCCTTATCCGTCCCGTGGTATATAAGAAGATATTCTATATGACTGCACGGGTGACAAGCATTACTATGGAGGAATTAAAAAAGGCCGACGGTTTTCCTGAGGTATTAGAGAGGTTTTTGAGGTGGTGCGGAGATGATTATATTTTCTGTACCTGGGGCAGCATGGATCTGACGGAGATTCGGAGAAATTCAGATTTCCATGGGCTTGCTCCGATCGCGGAGGGACCTCTTCATTATCTGGATATCCAGAAGCTCTACTCTCTGGAGCTTGATGACGGGAAAAGCAGAAGATCGCTGGAGAAGGCGGTCGATGCCCTTGAAATAGAGAAAAATGACAGCTTCCACAGGGCTGACAGCGATGCTTATTATACGGCCGAGATCTTCAGAAGATTAAAGAAAAGGGAGCTGGAGGTTTACGAGTCCTTTGATGTCTATAGTCTTCCGCAAAGTCCTGAAAAAGAAATCCATGTAACATTCCCAACATATTCAAAATACATTTCCAGAGGTTTTCCCGAGAGACGGGATGTACTGAGGGATAAAGAGGCACGGTCTTTACGGTGCTTTTGCTGTGATGCAAAGACTTCAGTCTTTATCCCATGGGTATCCGTGAACGGAAAGCAGTATTTTGCTATGGGCAAGTGCCCGGAACACGGGAAAATGAGAGGCCATCTGCGTATCAGGAAGCATTCGGAAGGCGTTGTTTACGGAATGAAGACTATACGCCCCGCAAAGCCCGGAGATGAGGGGGATCTGAGACAGAAGGAGAAAACTGCGAAGGAGCAGGAAAGAAAGTACCTGAATATGCTCAGAAATTCTCAGAAATCAAAATCATCAAATTCCGAGAAATAGCGGCGGTTTCTCTTTCTTATCTTTCTTCTCCTTCTCTGTGCGGAGAAGAAGTAGTTCTTTATGAACAGAATGATGAGAAGTATGATAAGTATCGCTCCCGCGACTATTCCGGCTGCGATCAGAACCTTTTTTATATCCAGAAAGACCACATCATTATTGCTGAAGCCGGGTATACCGTCTTTGCTTACCTCTTCTATCTCATCATCAGATACGGTTTCCCCGAAGATATAGGTTTTCACATTGGAGTCGGATAGCAGCAGATCGGTTTCCCCAACATATATATCCCCGAAGGAATATGTGACTCTTCCAAGGGAATTCTCATTCTTATCATCATAATTGACTTCACTGTTCAGATCCTCAAAGGATGCAGTCTTCGGTATGACCACATAGCCGTCCGTGGAAAGGCTGACAAGGGTCTTCGTATTTCCGAATATACCGTTGTCGGTATTGAAGAAATCGGAATTGTCGAGATCGTATCTGGTCTCGTTCTCAGCAATATTCAGCCTCTCAAAGTTCTGGAAGCCATACTCGAAGAGATTGTAGGTATCGGTGTACTGATAGGGCGGTTCAGCCTTCATTACCACGCAGATCAGGTTCAGACCGTCCTTCTCGGCGCAGGTAACAAGGGTCTCCCTTGCGGCGTTGGTGTAGCCTGTCTTCCCCCAAGTGGTGTAATCATAGGAGCGGGAATTGCCGGGATACATCTTATTATGATTTGTCATTGTGAAGGAATCGGGCTGTGTGCTGGTCGCAACCACATCATAGATCCTTGTACCGGCTATGCGGCGGAGGGTTTCGTTCTTATTAAACTCCTGGGCGATCAGGGCGAGATCGTGGGCGGTTGTCAGATGCTCCTCATCCGGAAGACCGTTGGGGTTCACGAAATTCGTGTTCGTGCAGCCAAGCTCCCGTGCCCTCTCATTCATAAGCTTCGAGAACTCCTCCACACTGCCGGAGATATGCTCGGCAATCGCCACCGCTACCTCGTTTGCAGACGCCAGCATAACGCAGTAGATCGCCTCCTCCATGGTTATCTCCTGACCCACATCCATTCCCACATTGGAGGAGCCCCGGTCAATGCCGAATACCGCATTATTGGAAAAGCCCACCATTTCATCCATAGAGCAGTTTTCCGCGGCAAGAAGGCAGGTCATGATCTTTGTGGTACTGGCGGGATAGCGAGGGGTATCAATATTTTTCGCATATAATATGATGCCGTTATCCGCTTCCATAAGAATGGCGCTTTCGGAGCCGGTTTCGGGACCCTGGGGCCAGCCCGGGATCTCATTGGAGGAGATCGGAATAGCCATACGCGCAGCATTGATATCGTCCCGGGTCACCTCATCCGCGTAGGACACACGCGAAAATGGCAGTAATGCCGCGGTGAAAGCCAGAACGAAGGCTGTGAAATATATGGATGTTTTTTTCAATAAATTATAGAGCATTATATCTTTATCAAAAGCGAAACATAATTCCTGCGGGGCACTGACGCGCATGTCTGTCCGATGGCAGCCGTGCTCAGCACTGCAAAACGTCATTCAAAATGTGCCAAACCTGAGCGAAGCCTTATTGTCATCCTGAGCGGAGCCTTATTGTCATCCTGAACAACGGTCACATTGTCATCCTGAGCGAAGCGACGCTTATCCCACATCGAAGATGTGGGATGCCGCCCCGGCGAGGTTTATCCCACATCGCAGATGTGGGATGCCCCCCCGGCGAGGGGCGCTGCGTGCCAGTGGCACGCGTTTAGCGCGGACCGAGTCGGGAGACGAGACGCGAAGCAACAGCTAGGATCTTCCCACCGGCTGTAAGATTCTTCGCTGCGCTCATAATGACAACACAACTACATTATTATATAATGCAATACATATTCTATGCAAATCAAAAAGAGGTAGTATGAGATTACGTAATATCCCCTGGGCCAGAGAGGCAGTGGCGGCAGACAGCCGCTGCTTTGACAGCCCGGATAAAACAAAGGGCTACTGGCACAGGATCTTCGGGCGGAAGGCCCCGCTTATAACCGAAGTGGGGATGGGAAAGGGAAGATTTATCGTCGAAATGGCGCTGAAGCATCCCGAAGCTGATTTTGTCGGAATAGAGAGATATGAGAGCGTCATGGTAAAAGCATTGGCGAAGCTTGACCGGCGCGCTGCCGAAGGGAAGCCGGTTCCGGAAAATGTGCGGTTTTTGCGGATGGATGCGGCTGATATGCCGGATTTCTTCGAAAAGGACGAGATAGACAGGATCTACCTGAATTTCTCCGATCCCTGGCCCAAGGAGAGACATGCAAAGAGGCGGCTGGTATCCGGCCGTTTTCTTTCGGTTTTCGAGCAGGTTTTGAAAAGGGAGGGTACTATCGAATTCAAGACAGATAACAGGGGTCTGTTTGATTTCGGCCTTTCTGAGATAGGGCCTGCCGGGTGGGAATTATTGTACTCCACTTACGACCTTCATTCCGACAACGGGGCTATGAAGGACAATGTTATGACCGAGTATGAAGAGAAGTTTTCCGCAAAAGGAAACAGGATCTGCAAATTCATCATATGTAAAAAATAGTATTGACAGGACAATAATAATTGCGTACAATGTAATTGCAGAAAATAAAAACTAGTCAAAGGATAAAAACAAGGCGAAGGAAATAATCTTCACCACAAAAAGGAGGTCATACATGGTAAAGAAAGTAACGGATGATGTTTTCAAGAGTGAAGTATTGGAAGCAAAGGAGCCTGTGCTTGTTGATTTTAATGCGACCTGGTGCGGCCCCTGCAAGATGATGGCTCCCATATTTGATGAGCTGTCAGAGGAATATCAGAATGTGAAGTTCATAAGCTGTGATGTTGATGAGTGCCCCGAAACCGCAAGAGAATACGGCATAATGTCCATACCCACAATGATGATGTTCAAGAATGGCGAGCCCTCCGCTCCCGTTATCGGGGCGCAGCCGAAGAAGAACCTAACGGATTTAATCGGAAAGTTTCTTTGAAAACAGACGGGATTTACTTCTGTTTATCAGTTCTATAAGGACGATCTCGCCGCAGAGGGTAAAAAGAAGCACCAGCAGCATAAAGATGCAGTGTTTGAGGTCTCCCTCCGGAAGATGTTTTGTAAAATGGAACCCGCCTATCTCCGCGCATAGCAGCACGTAGAAATTCAGATGGGTGACCATTATTATAAGTGAATTCTGTCCGAAATATGAAAGCAGTCTTAATGGAGGGAGCTTGGCGGCGCCCTCCATTGCTTTGCATAAGAGTATCAGCCCGAAGGATCCGGAAAGGGCTGAGATGTAGTAGAAAGATACATTATTAAATATAAGGAAGTGGAGGTCGGTCACTCCGTTCAAATGACTGATGACCGCCGTAAGCCCGATAAGGTCGATACCGATAAAAATATCTGCCGGCAGGGTGAGTTTTCCGAAAAGAGCCGGTCCGAGAGAGGGCACTCTGTCCCACAGTTTTGCGATATAATAGCCCAATGCCGTAAAGGAAGCACATACCGGGATCCTAAGCAGCATTACGGCGATCAGGTGGAAAACGGAAAAAACAGTCTCCGTTCCATAGAGGGCATTGGCCCTTTCGAGGTACGTATTCAGGATCATTGCTGCGGCGGTCAGCACGATCATTATTATCGGCGGATATTTGGTTTTTTTGATCAGAAGGATAAAGAGCAGCTCTGCCCCGAAGATGGCGGGGAGGAACCACATTACCGAAAAGCCGTAAAGAGTAAGGGTCTGAATGATGTCTGATATTACGGTGGGAAAACCTCCGTCTCTGCCGGTAATAAGGTAGTAAACGATATAGATCAGTATGCCCGCAGCAGAATAGAGAAAATACGGCAGCATCATCCTTTTTGCCTTCAGCTTTATAAGAGTATTGAAATCGCGGCCAGCTTCATTTTTCAGATAGATCAGAAGTCCCGAGATCACAAAGAAAAGCGGCATATGAAAGGATACAATAAAGATGCGGCTGTTGTCCGACAGATAGGAAATATGGCCAAGTATCACCAGGATTATGCCGATACCCTTGGCAAAGTCAATATAATTTAGCCTCGTGTTTCCTGAAGGATTCATGCACCTATTGTATCTAAAAATTCAATTATTTGCTACAGTTTCCTTGACAAAGAGTATTTCTGTATTGTAGAATTGTTGACGCTGCAGACCACAGCCCCGGTCTGCACGGAAACTATGTTTTGAAATGAAAATACAGGAGACACCGCCGGTTGATGAACCTTTAAGGCGGTGCGGATTCGGAGGATTTGCAATGGATACATATATGGCAAGCGCCTCTAATATCGACAGAAAATGGTATGTTGTCGATGCAGAGGGACAGACACTCGGACGTCTTGCTTCCAGGGTTGCTATCGTGCTTCGCGGAAAGCATAAGCCCATATACACACCCTTCCTTGATACCGGAGACAATGTGATCATCGTAAACGCTTCAAAGATCAAGGTTACGGGAAAGAAGCTGGACAATAAGATCTACAAGAGACACTCTGATTATGTGGGTGGATTAAAGACCCAGACTCTTCGCCAGAAGCTCGCAAAGAAGCCTGAAGAGGTATTTGAACTCGCTGTTAAGGGAATGCTTCCCAAGGGGCCTTTAGGCCGCCAGATGTTTAAGAAGCTTCACGTTTACGCAGGTCCTGAGCATGATCATGCAGCTCAGAAGCCTGAGGAACTGAAATTCTGATAAGGAGGGAAAGCAATGGCTAAGACAGTTAATCAGTACTATGGTACAGGCAGAAGGAAGAGCTCCGTAGCCAGAGTATATCTCGTACCCGGCAAGGGAGAGATCACAATAAATAAGAGAAGTATCGACGACTATTTCGGACTTGAGACACTGAAGGTTATAGTCCGTCAGCCCCTTGTAGCTACCGATACGGTTGACAAGTATGATGTTAAGGTAAATGTATTTGGCGGCGGCTATACCGGTCAGGCAGGAGCGATCCGTCACGGTATTTCAAGGGCACTTCTGGAGGTTGACAGTGAGTACAGGGCTACTCTCAAAAAGGAAGGCTTCCTCACAAGAGATCCCAGAATGAAGGAAAGAAAGAAGTACGGTCTCAAGGCTGCGAGAAGAGCACCGCAGTTCTCAAAGAGATAATAAATGCTTACAAACCCCGAAAACACGCCGGTTTCCGGGGTTTTTCCTTTAAGAAATCTGTTTGTTTAACTCGTTTTGTATTAGTTTTACGGGGTTAAATAGGGGTTAAATTCCCCCGGTGGGAATAAGGTATCATTATAGTTGGGGCGAAGGGGAGCCTTGACGGGGGCAGGATAAATTAGGCGTTGACTAGACCGTTCATACAAACTATAATGAGTAGCGCAAATTTCAATCAGATCAGATGATCAAGTTCAGTAAAAGGAGATGAAATAAGTGAAAAATACAATTAAAAAACTGATCGCCGGAATCCTGACAGCGGCTTGTGTACTTTCTGTGTCAGTACCCGCTATGGCAGATGGCTCGCAGGTATTCGTGAATTTTATCTGCAACGGGAATAACTCGGGAATGTACGTTCCGGCAGGCTCCAATGTGACTGCCCCTGCAGTTCCGCTGATAGGCGGCCATACCTTCTGCGGATTTGACAAGTCCTTAAGGAATGTGACCACAAATACCACGTTTACGGCGATCTACCTTCCGGATAGTGCCGGTGAAGAAGCAATTAAGGCAAAGAAGGCATCCCTCCCCACACCAGCGATAACCGCTACCACGGTTGCAGATCCGAATGCTTCCGCTCCTGCACCTGTTGTTAAGGTAGCACCAGTAGCTGCTTCAAATGCTGCTGCTTCAAATGCTGCTGCTTCAAATACAGCTGCACTGGCTTCTCTTGCACAGGCACAGCAGGCTGCTGCTCAGATTGCAGCACAGAAAGCCGCTGCAGATGCAGCAAAACCGGAAGCAGCACAGGTTCAGGCTGCTCCTGCTGCTACTGCAACACAGACTCCGGCAGCGCAGGTTCAGGCTGCTCCCGCCGCTACTGCAGCACAGACCCAGCCGGCAGCACAGGTTCAGGCTGCTCCCGCACCTGCGGTAGTGACAGGACTTCCCAGCTGGGCAGTAAGCCTTCACGGTGTCAGTGCTAGTGGCTGCGCTGAGGTTTATAAGTACTGGAAGACCGTAAAGAACGCTGATGATGCAACTATCCAGGGCAATTGGGATGCGCTCTTATTCCACTATTCAGGACACGGCACACAGGGCTGGTAAATCAAAACCGCTAAACCAAAGCTGTTCTAAGGACCTCACGGAAACGTGGGGTCTTTTATTTATCGCAGCATCATCCCTGCCCGATCGGATCAGAACGGAAGAAGGGATATGATCTTCATAATGAAGGAAGAACCGGGGTTGACAGCAACAACAGGCGAATGTTGAATATGCCGTATTATGAAGCATAGGATAAAAAGCGCACAGAGACAGGCAGAAATAATATTAATGGTGGCCTTTTTTATTTTTATTATTTCGCAGGAATATAAACAGTACAGGGTCACTGCTGCCACGAACAGCGGCCATAGGGGATGGTAGTAAAATGAGAGGGGAAGATCTCCTTTTACGAGAGCCTTAAAGGCTCTGGTAATACCGCATAAGGGGCAGGGTGCGCCGAAAAGGAAGCGTGATGGACACTTATATAGCCCAAGCTCAGCAAGAGTGAACAGAATCATAAGCAGAGCTGTTATGAAAATAAGTTTTTTTATTCTTTTGCCATTCAGGAGTTTTTTCATTTCCGGGGTCTGCCTATGGATATTTCCGTATTAGAAAAGCAGTCTGCCCATTGGCAAACTGCCTTTTGTAAGATCATCCGTAAAATAATTACCTGTCGTACTTTCCGTCGATAAATACGAATTCTTCTTCAGCTCCGTAAGAGCTTCCGTACGCCTTTGTCATAGCGATGATCCAGTCGATCAGCATCCAGACCCCGCATCCTCCGCAGGTGATAAGCTTGAGTACTCCGAGTCCGACCTGTCCTCTCATAAACCTGTCGATACCAAGCTCACCAAGAAGGAAAGTGAAGACCCATACAAATAAATTCTTATTAAATCTTTTTTCCATGAGTGTCCTCCTGATTCTCCTAAAAGATAAATTATTTAAATCGCTAGCGAACACTCTACATTATGTTATCCTCTTTGTCAACCGTATTTGGAGTATTTAGTCATTACGCATCCCTCTTTTTCTTCTCCGCTATAGCCACACTTTGTATTC
>CAMVGV010000009.1 GCA_947167135.1 uncultured Lachnospiraceae bacterium | reverse complement strand
CACACAGTGTCATTCTGAGCGAAGCGAAGAATCTTCTATAACCGGTCGGAAAGATTCTTCGCTGCCGCTCAGGATGACATAGCGCGCTGCCCGGAATGACATAGCGCGCTGCCCGGAATGACTGCATCATCAGTGAAAATAAAAAGGCGACCCGGATTCTATTTCCGGACCGCCTGTAAGCTCAACTTATGAAAACCAGCATCACAAATTGCCCTTACATCGGTCCGAGGTAAAGGTAAAGAAAAATGCGAAAAATGCTGCAGTTGAAATAAGTGATCTATTCATCCTGTCTCTTCTTTCAAAAAACTTACCCGCTAATCATACACACATCATAGGTCACTGTCAACCGGAAAACAGAAAAAAAACAGTTGACAGAAAAAAACTTTAGTGCAATAATCTTCTAAACCGTTGAAGGAGAGTGAGTAACTTCCGACAACCTCATTATGAGAGAGCCGCCGATGGTGAGATGGCGGCATTGAGGCCGGAAGCGAATGGACTCCTGAGGGCAAGCAGAAATAACGAAGATCGTTTAAAGTATGCGAGCCGGAGAAGATCCTCCGTTATCAAAGATCCGCGTATGATGGTACGCATGAGCGGGTACTTAGATGTACCAAGCCGGGTGGCACCGCAGGAAGAGAATTCTATCCTGTCCCAGCAGAATCTGTTGGGACAGGATTTTTTTTGCCCCAACTGTAGAGTATGACTTGTATTCAAAGAAAGGAGCAGCAAAATGAGTGAAGAAAAGAAAATCCCCTACAAGATCTATCTTGAAGAAAACGAGATGCCGACAAAATGGCATAATGTCCGTGCGGCTATGAAGGATAAGCCTGCCCCCCTTATCAATCCGGGAACACACGAGCCTATGGGCTTTGAAGATCTCCGCCCCGTATTCTGCGATGAGCTTATAAAGCAGGAGCTTGACAACGATACGGAGTACTTTGATATCCCCCGGGAGATCCTTGATTTCTACAAAATGTACCGTCCCTCACCCTTGGTACGGGCGTACTGTCTCGAGAAAAAGCTGGATACGCCTGCAAAGATCTACTATAAGTTTGAGGGAAACAATACCAGCGGAAGCCACAAGCTGAATTCCGCCATTGCCCAGGCCTATTATGCAAAGGAGCAGGGCTTAAAGGGTCTCACCACCGAAACCGGTGCGGGACAGTGGGGAACGGCGCTTTCCATGGCCTGCGCTTATCTCGGCCTGGATCTCAAGGTTTTCATGGTAAAGGTTTCATATGAGCAGAAGCCCTTCAGGCGTGAGGTTATGAGAACATACGGGGCAAGTGTTACTCCTTCACCCTCCATGGAAACAAATATCGGAAAAAAGATCAATGCCGAGCATCCCGGAACCACCGGAAGCCTGGGCTGTGCGATCTCAGAAGCGGTGGAGGTTGCAACAAGTACTGAGGGCTACAGATACGTTCTCGGAAGCGTGCTGAACCAGGTACTTCTCCACCAGAGCATAATAGGACTTGAGACCAAGGCGGCTCTCGATAAATACGGAATAGTTCCGGATATGATAATCGGCTGCGCCGGAGGAGGCTCGAATCTCGGTGGTCTCATCTCTCCCTTCATGGCTGAGAAAATAAGAGGCGAAAAGGACTATCGTATAGTCGCCGTAGAGCCTGCAAGCTGTCCCAGCTTTACAAGAGGAAAATACGCCTATGATTTCTGTGACACCGGAATGGTATGCCCTCTTGCAAAGATGTACACCCTTGGCAGCAATTTCATCCCTTCCGCAAACCACGCCGGAGGACTCCGCTACCACGGCATGAGTCCCGTACTTTCAAAGCTCTATGATGACGGATATCTGGAGGCCGTTTCGGTTGAGCAGACCAGCGTATTTGAGGCCGCCACACAGTTTGCGAGAACAGAGGGCATCCTCCCTGCTCCCGAGAGCAGCCATGCCATAAAGGTAGCCATTGATGAAGCCAAAAAATGCAAGGAGACCGGTGAAGAAAAGACCATCGTATTCGGTCTCACCGGAACAGGCTACTTCGACCTTACCGCATATCAGAAGTTTAATGACGGGGAAATGACAGACTATATTCCTACAGATGAGGAGTTAAAGAAGAGCTTCGATCTTCTGCCGAAGCTCTGAGCAAAGCGGTGCAGGGCACTGAGCAAAGCGACGCATATCCCACATCGAAGATGTGGGATGCCGCCCCGGCGAGGTTTATCCCACATCGAAGATGTGGGATGCCACCCCGGCGAGGGGTTGCGAAGCAACAGGAAGGATCTTTTCTCCCGTGGAGAAAGATTCTTCGGGCTCCGCCCTCAGAATGACAAATGGCTCTGCCCTCAGAATGACACACTTTTACTGCGTTCTTATTGAGCTTAAAAAGTCCCTTGCCCGCTTTGTTCCGGGGGCATCAAAAAATTTATCGGGAGTACTCTCTTCGATGATCTGACCCTGATCCATAAAGATTACCCGGTCTGCCACGCGCCTTGCGAAGTTCATTTCATGAGTTACGATCATCATGGTCATTCCGTCCCGGGCAAGCTCTGCCATGGCATCCAGAACCTCGTTTATCATCTCGGGATCCAGTGCACTTGTGGGCTCGTCAAAAAGCATGGCCTTCGGATGCATAGCAAGGGCTCTCGCTATCGCTGCTCTCTGCTGCTGTCCACCGGAAAGCTGTGCCGGCACCTTCCCGGCCTGGGATTCTATCCCCACCCTTTTAAGGAGCTCCATAGCCTCCTTCTCCGCCTGTGCTTTAGGTATCTTTCTTACGGTTCTCGGAGCCAGGGTCACATTATCCAGTATCGTCATATGTGCAAAAAGATTGAAGGACTGGAATACCATTCCCACCTCTGAACGGATCCTCGCAAGCTCCTGCCCCTCCTCAGGCATCAGCTCTCCGTCAATAAATATCTCTCCGGAGTCAATGGTTTCAAGCCTGTTTACCGTCCTGCAGAGTGTTGATTTACCGGATCCCGAAGGTCCGATTATCACCACAACCTCTCCTCTTTTTACAGAGAGATTGATATTATTTAAAACGTGAAGCGTACCGAAATACTTTTCCACATTTTTAAGTTCTATTATATTCTCTTCCATTACTTCTTATAGCTACACCTTTCATCCGGCAATACCCCCGGTACCAATACCGGAATGACACTAACTTAATGTCATTACCACGGTACCAATGGCGTTAAGTCAGTGTCATTCTGAGCGAAGCGAAGAATCTTCTATAACCGGTCGGAAAGATCCTTTCTGTTGCTTCGCAACCCCTCGCCGGGGCGGCATCTCACATCTTCGATGTGAGATAAGCGTCGCTGGCGCTCAGGATGACAAAATGCTTAACTTAACGTCATTGCCACGGTACTCACGGGAATAGCCGCTTTCATACCTCTGCCACGTTTACCGTACTTACATCCATCCTCCCCGCAAGATAGAGGGACAGCTGATTTAAGAGATAATTAATGATAATATATATTACCGCCACAACAAGATATACAGAAAGCAGTGCATCATAATTTGAGATAAGCACTTTTGCGTTTTGCATAAGATCCGGGAAGCTTACAACATAGGCAAAGGTCGTATCCTTTACTACGATCACAAGCTCCGATATAAGCGCGGGAACAACAAATCTCACTGCCTGAGGCAGAATGATACGTAAAAATGTTGCGGCTTCACTCATTCCGAGGGATATGGCTGCTTCCCTCTGCCCCTTCGGTACGGCATTTACTCCTGACCTCAGTACCTCCGCAACAATACCGCAGGCTGAGATAGAAACGGGAAATACCACCTTCCAGAGCGCACTCATCTTTATCCCCATCTGTGGAACCACAAGGAAGAAAAAGTAGATAAAAAGGAGTGTCGGAACCCCTCTTGTGAATTCAATAAGGGCTGCGCTTAAAATATTAAGGATCCTGTATTTACTGATCCTTGCCAGCATAAGGAGGAAGCCCGTAATGAGAGCCAGCACGCCTCCAAGTGATGCAGCTTCAACGGTTCCCAAAAGTCCGATAAAGAGAAATCTCCAGGTCGTGAACCTTAAGAAAAAGGACCAGTATCTGGCATCAAGCTGCCCGGTGATGTAAAACTGCCTTATCACCAGAAAGATCAGAAGTATGAGAGCCGCAAGGGATAGAGCTGTAACCAATCTTATCTTTTTAAGAGCCTTCGGACCGGGCTTTTCAAACAGGGCATCCCGGACATAAGTACGTGATCCTGCTTTATTCATCTTAAGATCCTCACTCTCCTGTCTATCCTAAGCCCCACCTGGCCTATCACCACCGCAGTGATACAGTATAAAAATGCGGAAACAAAGAAAGCCACGACTCCTCCAACGGCGTGGGTGTTTATATGGGAAACAAGCCCCGTAAGCTCCCTTGGATCCATGGGAACCTGTGACGCCAGTGCGGTGGTGAGCATGGTTGAAACCAGCAGATTCGTAAGAGGTATCACGCTGGATCTTAGGGCCTGCGGTATCACAATGCTCCTTACAAGCTCTGTAAAATTAAGTCCCAGCGCCCTGGCAGCTTCGATCTGGCCTACGTCTATGGTGTTTATGCCGCTCATCAGATATTCAGAGCAGAAAGCTGACGGGATCAATGTCGTAGCGATAATGACACAGGTAAAATAGGAAAACATCATATTGAGATAGGGCAGGGCATAAACAAGCAAAATCAGCAGTGCTGCACCGGATATGTTCCTGAAGATCTGCACGTAGATCTCCGCAAAGACCCTTAAGGGCTTCACGGGACTTACGCGCATCACCGTCACCAATATTCCGATCACAAACGCTGCTGAAAATGCTATTGCCGTAAGCTTCCAGGTTGTAAGGAGAGCAATAAGATACTCTTCCCCGTATTGTTCAAGAAGCGTGGCAAGACTCATTCCTTATTCTCCCACCTTTGGAGCCGGAGGAGCGGTTGAAATTCCGGTACGGTCGCCGAGAGTAACCTTCCAAAGCTTCTCCCAGGTGCCGTCATCCTCGATCTTCTTTAAGAAGGCGTTAACAAATTCCACACCGTCGGAATCCTTTGGAAGTCCTACTCCGTAGGGATCCACGGGACCGAATGCATCACCGGCCATATCATATACACCGGGATTCTTTACCATAGTGGAGAGCTGCAAAGTATAGTCCGTTACATAGGCATCCACTCTTCCCTGGGAAAGAGCCGTTGCAGCCTCCTGATCGGTCTCAAATTCCTGTATCTTGGCTTCAGGAGCAAATTCCGCGAGGATATCGGGTCCTGTAGATCCGGCCTGTGTAGCCACGGTTTTCCCTGCGAGGGAGTCGACGCCTGTGATCTCACTGTTTCCTGCCTTCACTAGTATGCCCTGCTGTGATGTATAGTAGGGTCCTGCAAAGGAGATAACCTCCTTACGGGAATCCGTTATGGAATATGTTGCAAATACGGCATCAACCTGATCACTCTGCAATACCGATTCACGCGTGCTGGAATCCACCTGGGTGATCTCATAGGCAGAGGGGTCGCCCAGAATGTAGTTTGCAAGGAGCTGCCAGAGTCCGGCGTCAAAGCCCCTTAAGGAACCGTCTGTTTCGTCTAACTGGCTGAAGAGGAAGGATGTCCTCACTCCTCCGACCCTTAAGACGCCGGCCTTCTTTACCTTGGATGCCCATTCACTTGCCTCTATATCCGCATCATCTGCCTTTACACCTGAAGCTAAGAGCTTGTCAAAGGCATCCTTGTCTATGGGCTTTGCCGCACTCTCCCCGGTCTCCTCCGCTGCCTTTGCGGGAGCCTGAGCTGCTTCGGGAGCCTTCGCACTGCCTCCGCAGGCAGTAAGTCCAGCTGTTATCATAGCCGCAGTCAGGCAGACCGCGAAAAGCTTTTTTATTACAATCTTTTTCATAATCTTCCTCCTTTTTCGTGTTGTCTTATAATAACACACTTAGGGTCACGGTTTAAACAAAAATATTCACGGAAATTGAGCATATCGCCGAAGTGATATGCTCATTTCCCGTACTCATGCAACTGAAGTGATCATCAGATGGCGGCAAAAGCGTTTTCAAGCGAATCTATAAGATCCTGTACATTCTCCGTTCCGATCGAGAGACGGATGGTATTCGGCCTTATACCCTGATCCTCGAGTTCCTCCGTTGAAAGCTGCGAATGTGTAGTCGATGCGGGGTGTATAACAAGGCTCTTCACATCTGCCACATTCGCAAGTAGTGAGAATATTGACAGATTGTCGATAAACTTCCAAGCCTCGTCCTGTCCGCCCTTTACCTCAAAGGTAAAGATGGATGCGCCGCCGTTCGGGAAATATTTCTCATACAGGGCATGATCCGGATGATCCGGGAGTGAAGGGTGATTCACCTTCAAAACCTTCGGATGTTTGCTAAGGTACTCAACGATCTTCTTTGTATTTTCAGCGTGTCTCTCAAGCCTTAAGGACAGTGTCTCGACTCCCTGCAGAAGAAGGAATGCACTGAAGGGTGAGAGCAGTGCGCCCGTATCACGAAGAAGTATGGCACGGATATAGGTAACGAAAGCCGCGGGTCCTACCACGTCATAGAAGGAAACGCCGTGATAGCTGGGGTTCGGGGCAGCAATATTGGGGTACTTTCCGCTTGCTTTCCAGTCAAACTTTCCTGACTCTACGATGACACCGCCGAGTGTGGTTCCGTGTCCTCCGAGGAACTTCGTTGCGGAGTGAACCACGATATCCGCTCCGTGCTCTATGGGACGGATAAGATAAGGAGTTCCGAAGGTATTGTCGATAACCAGAGGAAGTCCGTGCTTATGAGCGATCTCTGCGACAGCGTCTATATCGGGGATATCGCTGTTGGGGTTTCCGAGGGTCTCAAGGTAGATGGCTCTTGTGTTCTCTCTGATGGCCCCCTCAACCTCCGAAAGATTATGGGCATCCACGAAGGTTGTCTCTATCCCGTACTGGGGAAGGGTGTGGGAGAGAAGGTTGTAGGTGCCGCCGTAAATCGTCTTCTGGGACACAATATGCCCGCCGTTGGCAGCAAGCGCTTCTATCGCGTAGGTTATCGCAGCCGCGCCGGAGGCAAGCGCCAGAGCTGCACTTCCGCCTTCAAGAGCCGCAACCCTCTTCTCCAGAACATCCTGAGTGGAATTTGTGAGCCTTCCGTATATATTGCCGGGATCTGCAAGACCGAAGCGGTCAGCCGCATGCTTACTGTTATGAAAAACATATGATGTGGTCTGATAAATGGGAACCGCTCTTGCGTCCGTAGCGGGGTCCGGCTGTTCCTGTCCTACGTGGATCTGTAAGGTTTCGAATCTTAATTTGTTTTCTGCCATAATGATCACCTCTTCTTTCAAAACTGTTTTTTGTTTTGGTCTTTCTGGGTGATATTGTGGCACAGGCTGTTGGTTATGTCCAATACCTGTTATTTATTACCGGTTATAGAATTTAGCTATATCAACTGTTCATAAGCAGTATCATCTGGGCGGTCTCAACCATGGTGTAGGAATTATCCATGCTGCTCTTCTGTATATAGCGGTAGGCCTCGGGCTCGCTCATACCTTTTCTGTCCATAAGGAGGAGCTTTGCCTTATCGATATACCTCTTTTCCTCTATGCTTCTCGTAGAGCGGGGAGACTGCTTTTCCTGCCTCTGATCTGCATAGACACCTGGCTCCTTATCCAGAACGGAGATGAGATCCACTATCCTCAAGGGTAAGGAAAGCTTTATCGAATCAACGGGATAGTCGTCACTCATTATGTTCTTTGAAAGGATCACAAGACGAAAGCTCTTAGGAAGGCAGTCCCTGAATTCAAGAAAGCCCATATCCGGAAGACAGCTTCCGCATATCACAAAGCCTCCGTCCCTACGGCTGCTCTCACTTAAGGCTTCTGCCGCCGAGGTGCAGAGAAGATCGGGCCTTAGTCCCCTTTTAATGAGGAGTGACCCTAACTTCCTTGTGTCTTCTATTTTACTCATAACTATGATGATACAGCCCATATTTCAAAGCTTATATAAATAGCTGCTCTCTTCCCACGGCGTTACTTCCTTCATAAAATCCGACCACTCCCTGTACTTTGACTCCGAATATACCTTAGCGAAATCCTCCCCGAGGGTCTCCTGAATGAAGGGATCCTTCTCCGCATAGCTCACGGCCTCCCTTAGGTCCAGAGGAACGGTTTTCACATCATTAAGAGGTATCCTTTCAGGGAGCGTACCCTCATAGCCCTCCTTTATCCCCCGTAGCCCGGCAGAAATAAGGAGTGCCAGGGCAATGTAGGGATTTGCGGAGGAATCCGGGAAGCCAAGCTCAATGGCTGGCTCGAAAAGCCCCTCCCTTACACGGATATAGGTTGAGGATCTGCTCCCCTTATCAAGGGCATAGAGTATACGCTTATAGGAGTTTACCGCAGGGTTCGTATAGGCTGAAAGGGAACGGGAGTGCTTCAGTATCCCGTTCATAAATGCCGCGGTCTCTCCGGACACTGTATTTTCACCGTCCATTATGTTCTTTTCATTCTTAAAGATGGAGAAATTGAGATGCATCCCGCTGCCAGCCGCATCACTTCTGGGCTTCGGCATGAAGGTCGCGTAGAGCCCGAATCTGTGGGCGATGGAGCGCACCGCGAAACGGAAGGTCATTATGGAATCGGCAGTCTGCAGCGTATCCGATTCCTTAAAATCTATTTCATGCTGGGCCGGAGCCTCCTCGTGGTGGGAGGACTCTATCTCAAATCCCATTTTTTCAAGAAGGAGCACCATCTCCCTTCTGGCATTCTCACCGAAATCCGCAGGTCCCACATCCATTATTCCGGCTCTCTCGTGGGAAAGGGTGGTGGGAAGTCCATCCTCATTCAGATGAAAAAGGAAGAATTCACACTCCGGTCGTATCATAAAGGTATAGCCCTCGGAGGCCGCATTTTCTATCACCCTTTTCAGTATGGTCCTGGAGCTCATCTCAAAGAGCCTCCCGTCAGGATAACACACATCGCACATAAACTTCGCAACCTTCTCCTGCTGCGGTCTCCATGGAAGAATGGTAAAGGTATCATAGTCCGGAACCAGTATCAGCTCCCCCTCATATACATTTGCCCCTTCGAACATTACGGCGGCATCTATCCTGTATTTGTCCACCAGTATCTTTCTAAGCTGTCCCGCCGTCACAGCCACGTTTTTAAGTGTCCCAAACATATCGGTAAACTGAAGCCTTATAAACTCCACCCCTTCATCCTTGATCTTTTCAAGTATTTCCTGAATCGCCTTCACCTTAAACCAACCTCCTTAAAAAACCACTTATACAAGGAAAGCGCCCTGAACCAACGTCCAAAGCGCCCTTGCCTGACAGGATTATTATATAATTTAATAACAAATAGTCAAGGAGAAACATAAAGACCGGAGCTGAAGTACCTGTCTCCCCTGTCGGGAAATACCGTAACGATATTGCCCTTTTCTATACGTGAAGCAAGCTTCAATGCCGCCGCAAGAGCTGCTCCGGACGAGGATCCGCCAAATATACCCTCACGCGCTGCAAGCATTCTGGATGCATTGAAGGCCTCATCATCGGAAACCTTTATCGCCTCATCCATAAGTCTGATGTCCATGGTCTCCGGGACAAAGTCGTTGCCTATGCCCTCTATGTTGTAGTCGTGATGCTCTCCTCCTCCGATAAGTGAGCCGTAGGGATCCGCAAGTATTCCCTTTATTGAAGGATCCTGTTCCTTTAAGTACCTTACTATTCCCGTAAAGGTTCCTCCGCTTCCGGCGCCGGCAACAAGGTAATCAACCTTACCCTCAAGGTCCTCGTATATCTCACGCCCGGTGGTCTCATAGTGGGCCCTCGGATTACTTAAGTCCTTAAACTGGTCAAAGGACACCGCACCCTCGATCTCTGCCTTAAGCTCCTCGGCCTTTTCTGCGGCTCCGAGCATTCCCTTTTCCCGCGGCGTATTTACTATCTCGGCTCCAAGAGCACGTATCAGGGTCTGCTTTTCGATCGAGAATTTTGTAGGGATCACGAAGATTATCCTGTAGCCCTTATTAAGAGCCGCAAAGGCAATGCCAAGTCCCGTATTTCCGGCTGTTCCCATAATTATGGTACTGCCCTTCTTTATAAGGCCCTTTTCCTCCGCAGCCTTAAGCATGTATCTGCCCGTCCTGTCCTTCACGCTTCCTGACGGATTCCAAAGCTCCAGCTTTGCAAAAAGATTTACCCCCTCCGGAACACCCAGATTATTAAGCTTTACCAAAGGTGTATGTCCAACCAGCTCCTGCATTGATCCATAGTAACCCATTATACTCTGCTCCTTTCGATGGCTGTGTTAAGGTCATTTATGATATCCTCTACGTCCTCTATACCCACGGAAAGTCTGATTAGTCCGTCCGTTATCCCCACCTCTTTTCTGATATCCTCAGGGATGGATGCGTGCGTCATGGTCGAGGGGTGACAGACAAGTGACTCCACTCCCCCAAGGCTTTCCGCGAGCATAATGAGCTCCAGGCTCTCAAAGAATTTCCGGATGTCATAGCCATCCTCAAGCTCAAAACTTATCATGGCTCCGGCTCCGTCCGCCTGCTTTCTGTTGATCTCATAGCCCGGGTCGTCCTTTAATCCGGGATAGTGGATATTCTTAACAGCCACATTTTCTTTAAGGCTTTCCGCAATCCTTCCGGCATTCTCAACATGCCTGTCCATACGTACACCTAAGGTCTTTATCCCCTTTATAAGAAGGAAGGAGTCAAAGGGTCCAAGAACCCCACCTGTTGCGTTCTGTATAAAGGCAAGCCTTTCCGCGGTTTCCTTATCCTTTACCACCGCAAGACCCGCCACCAGGTCGCTGTGTCCTCCGAGATACTTCGTGGCACTGTGTACCACTATATCCGCTCCAAGAGAAAGCGGTCTCTGAAGATAGGGAGTCATAAAGGTATTGTCCACAATGACTGTAAGCTTATGTGCATGCGCTGCCTCAGAAACAGCTCTTATATCGGTCACTGTCATAAGCGGATTTGCGGGGCTCTCTATCATAACAGCCTTCACATCATCAGTTATCGCCTTTTCAAAGGCGCTTATATCGGAGGTATCAACTATACCGTAGGAGATATTAAAGTTATTAAAGACCTTGTCCAGTACCCTAAAGGTCCCCCCGTACACATTGCTGGAGATCAAAACCTTATCTCCGCTCTCAAAAAGAGAAAGTACCGCCGTGGTGGCTGCCATACCTGAACCGAAGGCGAAGCCCCTTATCCCGCCCTCCAGCTCTGCGATAAGCGCTTCCAGGGCTTCTCTTGTGGGATTACCGGTCCTTGAATACTCATATCCTCTCATTTTCCCGAGACCGTCCTGCTTATAGGTTGAGGTCTGGTAGATCGGGATATTCACGGCTCCCGTATTTTCATCTATTGAGATCCCGCCATGTATCAGCGCGGTATTGATGTTCTCGTATTTTCCCATTTTTCTTCTCCTTTTTTATAAGATCCTTCCTGTTGCTTCGCAACCCCTCGCCGGGGCGGCATCTCACATCTTCGATGTGAGATATGCGTCGCTTACGCTCAGGATGACACCTTGGTTCCTTCGACTGAAACCGTTACCGGCTGATTATCTCACTATACACCTACTGTGTCAATAGGTTTATCGCCGCTTTTTACTGTTGATTACCTATTTACCACGTAGTATAATAGGCAGGTGATTTGGTACAGCCTTAAACAGAACAAAGAAAGGGTAACCTGTATGATAACTACAAAGGGGCGCTATGCCATCCGTGTGATGATAGATCTGGCTGAAAACGGAAACGGAGCCTATGTTCCGCTTAAGGACATCGCATCAAGACAGGAGATCTCGAAGAAGTATCTGGAGATAATAGTTAAGGATATGGTCCGCGGAGGCCTGATCACCGGTGCCAGCGGAAAGGGCGGCGGTTATATGCTCTGCCGTGAGCCCGACAAATACACTGTTGGTGAAATACTTGAGCTTATGGAGGGAAAACTCTCTCCGGTAGCCTGCCTTATGGAGAAAAAGAACAAATGTCCCCGGAAAAAGAAATGCCATACACTGCCCATGTGGAAAGAGTATGACAAAATGATACATGATTTCTTTTATGGAAAGAAGCTCTCCGACCTTCTATGAAAGCACCTGTTCCCTGTACTCTGACAGGATATTAAGATACTGCTTTGCAATGGAGCTTAAGGGTATTCCCTTTCTCTTGATATAGCCTATTGTCATTTTTTCCTCAGACTCAAGCGGTATCGCGCAGTAGTCGTTGCCGTTCAGCTCCTCGCTTATTATTCCCGAGCACAGGGTATAGCCGTTAAGACCCCTCATAAGGTTCAGCATGGTGGCGCGGTCATTGGCCTTTATGGTGCGCTTGTACTCATAGGTTGACAGTACCTCCTCCGCAAAATAAAAGGAATTGTTCTGTCCCTGGTAGAATGACAGGCAGGGGTATTCCTCCAGTTCTTCAATCCTTATCTTTTTTCTTTTCGACAGGGGATGCCCCTTCCACAAATATACAAATATCCTGCAGTCAAAGAGAGGATGGAAGGACAGGTTGTTCTCGGAAAAGATCTTGTCCATCACCTTAGAGTTAAAATCATTGAGATACAGGATACCCATCTCACTCTGGAAATCCCTTACATCGCATATTACCTCCCAGGTCTTTGTTTCCTTGACCGCGAGATCATATTCGTCCATTCCGTATATCTTTACAAGCTTCACAAAAGCTTCCACAACAAAAGAATAATGCTGGGTTGAGACCGCGAAACGGTCACGGACTGCCTCATGTGAAATGTATCTCGACTCGATAAGGGAGTACTGCTCCATCACCTGTCTCGCATAGCCCAGGAACTCCACTCCGTCCGGCGTTACCGATATTCCCCGGTTTGTTCTCCTGAATATCTCTATTCCCGTTTCCTCCTCCAGCTCCCTTATTGCCGAAGAGAGTGAGGGCTGGGAGATAAAGAGCTTTTGAGCCGCTGTATTCATTGAGGTCTCATTCGACAGGGCTATGGCATATCTCAGCTGATTCAGTGATATCAATTTTTATCTGCTCCTGTGCTTCAGAAAGAATGTGTCAATTTTCTCACATAATCCTTTTTTGTCAATGGTTTTCAGGAGATAATCCTCCGGCTTTAATGAAAGCACCTTCATTATGCTCTCCCTGTCGCCCTTTCCCGTGAGGAACATAACCGGAATATCCGAGGTTTCGGCCTCCGAGCGGATCATTTCCAGAACCTGCGGTCCGGGAGTAATAGGCATTTCATAATCAAGTAGTATGAGATCCGCCTTCTTCTTGGCGAGATATGTTATGGCCTTCATCCCGGAATTTGCCATTGATACGCTGTACTTACCCTTTAGCCAGTCATATATCATGCTCATATATGAGACGTCATCGTCTACGATCAGGATGCATTTTCTCCTTTTCTTTTCGGCCTCATCGGAAAGGTATTCTCCGGTTTTTTCCAGAAAGGAATCCATATCCAGAGGTCTCTCGAAAAAATCAAGCACGCTTTCTTCAGCCAGGAATTTCCTTACCGTTTCATATTCGGGTCTTGTTCCTACAACAAGCACCTGCTTATCTTCTTCCAGACAGAAATCCTTGAGATAAACAAGCGCATCTGTTCTGGAATCCATTTCCTCATCTGTATGAAGGATAAGAAGATCGTTTCCCGGGCATTTTTTCTCCAGCTCATGTATATGCGCCGCGCAAAAGGAAGCATCGAAGCCTATACCCTTAAGCTTCATCTCGATCCCCCTGACCGAAAAGGTCTCATCACTGCCTATTACAAGAATACTCTTTTTCATAATTCCTTCCTTTCCAATAATCTCTTCATCCCGTCCCAATCGAGATCAGAAAGGAGTTTCCGAAGCTTCTTGAACCGTATCTTTTCCTCCGGAGGAAGAGAATATTCCTTCATGGAATCAAGTACCATAACGGAAAGCTCATAATCCTCCGTTTGGACAAAATCCCTTAAGGAGCCTATGGCATCCCTCAATACCGGATCCGGTGCTTCCGGAAGTGTATGGTCTTCATCCTCTCCGGGCTCCAATATCCTTTGAAGAGCCTCCTCGAAGGAGCGGTAGAAAGATAAAAGCTTTCCCGTATCCCTTTCTATCCTTTTTCTGTCACCTTCATCCCCTGCTTTTTCAAGCGCCTCAGCCTCTTTTGAAAGCTCCTTTGCTCCTATGATCCTTGCCGAAGACTTCAGGGCATGTACCTTGATAGTGTAATTCTTTATATCGTTTGCAGAAAAATAACCTTCTATTTCATCCGCCTTTTCAGGTATTGCGGAATAAAAGGAGTTTAGCACCTTAAGGTAAGCATCCTCCGAGCCGCAGTAATTTATACCTTCCCGTACATCAAGGCTTCTTACCTCTGAGAGCCTCCGGATCACGTGGTTTCCGCTTTTCCCTGCGTCCGGGATCCCGCTCTCTTTTTCCTTATCCTCTTCCGTATCCTTCAATCGCTGCACCTTTTCCCCGGGAAGATAGCGGATAAGCATATCCTCAAGCTTTCCGGAATCTATGGGCTTTGAAAGATAATCCGAAAAGCCTGCGGTAAGGTATTCCTCCCTTGCTCCCGATACCGCATTCGCCGTAAGGGATATTATGGGAGCATCCTTGGAGAGATTTCCTTCCATTTCCTTCATACGCTTCAGACACTCAAACCCGTCCATATTCGGCATCCTGTGATCCAGAAAAATGCAATCATATGCTTTCTTTTCCACCATTTTCAAGGCTTCTTCCCCACTCTCCGCCGTATCTACGGAGAGCTCTGTTTTTTTGAGAAGGTTTTTAATGACCTCGAGATTTATGGCAGTATCATCCACTACCAGTATAGAGGCCTCCGGTGCCTTAAACTTTTCTCGGTATTTTCTTTGCTCCCCTGAAAGCTTCTCCCATCTGTTATTAATATCTCCTATGGGTTCATCCCTGGAAATACCCTGTACGATCTCGAAAAAGAATTCCGAACCCTTTCCGTACTCGCTCTTTAAGAGAAGCTCGCTGTCCATAAGCGACAGCAGCCTGTTCGTGATATTGAGTCCCAGTCCCGTTCCCTCGATGGTACGGTTTCTCTTCTCGTCCACTCTCTCAAAAGCATTGAAAAGCCGTTTCTTATCCTCCTCCTTTATCCCGATACCCGTATCACGTACGGACACCAAAAGCTTTATGGGATTTCTGAAACAGGCACTTCCATGGCATTCAACATACCCCTCCGGCCTCACCCTCCTGTCACCCACGGGTTTTACGGAAAGGGTTATACTGCCCTTTTCGGTATATTTAACGGCATTGGTAAGGATGTTTGTGATCACCTGCTTCAGCCTTATCTCATCTCCGTACAGAACCGAAGGGATGGCGGGATCGATATTCAGCCTTACGGTAAGTCCCTTATCCTCTGCTCTTTTCTTTATGATATTATATAGATCATTTAAAACCGAAGCAAATTCATATTCCACCGGGATAATATCCATTTTGCCCACTTCAATCTTCGAAAAATCCAGGATATCATTAACAAGACCAAGGAGGCTGTTTCCCGCCGACCTTATATCCTCTGCATATTTAAGGATCTCAGGGTCGCTGCTTTCCCTTAAGATCATTTCATCCATTCCGAGTATGGCATTTATCGGCGTCCTTATTTCATGTGACATAGCCGTAAGAAAAGCAGACTTTGCCTGGTTTGCGGCTTGGGCATCAAGAGCCATATTCTCTAAAAGGCTTGTCATCTTGCTCATAAATACCGACATTCTCTCCGACAGCGGAATGATGTTATGATGGTGCCCGCAATTAAGATCGTATTCCTCACCCGTTTTTCTCTTTCCCGTCTCCTTTCCCTCTCTCAGGGCAGCGGCAACATGGGCACTGTTTAATACACCCCCTTTCCCCCTGTGGTAGTAGATCTCACTTACACCATGTATAAGCGCAAGATCGGGAGCGATCCCGGAAAAGCAGCTCCATTCAAGCTTTGCATCCTCCTCCAGGAAATTGATACGGTTTGAGCACAGCACCAGGAAGAGTGCATCCGGTTCAAATCCGGTCATTTCCTTAAGTGATTCCCTGACCGCCCCCAAAACCTCATCATGTGTTGCGAAAGAAAGGTAAAGCTTCTCACCCTCATATATGGTGGAATCAAAATAAATCTCCCCCTCATCTCCGTATTCCAAGGGGATCAGGCAGATATCCGTTTCGTTCCGCCTTACCATCAGAGGGAATTCGCATATATTATAGATAAAATAATTATCCGGCTTTACACCCAGATATTCATTATAGAGATCCACGGGGCTCATCCCGTCTATTTCCGATATACAGGTTTCCCATTTTCCCTTATTTTCGGAAATCGTGACCGGCATTTCCCTTCCGACCGGGTGCCATCCCAGAGCATATCTTAAATCCGCATAAAGATCCTTTCCGGAAAAGATCACCGCCACAAAGCCGTCGGAGACCAAAGCGTCGCCTATGGCAAAACGCTCCTGTTTCACGTTTGCTCCCTGCCTTCCCAAGACATTAAGTATATTATATCCGTCCCCTCTTGACGCAACTGCCTCGGGAAGCTCCCTCGAAGTCAGGGTGCCGAATACTCCTATATCCTCTCTTCCCTTAAAAGACTCACGGAGAAATTCTGTTGTATTAAGACCTACGTTACATACGAAAAGCTGGACGGCCTTTATATCCGGATTTGCTCCGAGCCTTTTTTTCATGTGATCTATGGCACGCCTTTCCTGTCCGGGTTTGCAGGGTATGGTCACAACCTCTATATCCGAGGATTCGGTAAGTATGAGATTTAAGCGCATTCCCTTGAGCATAACGGTCATATCCGCGATCGAATATACCGATATGCCTGCGATCTTAAGGTTTTTATCGCAGTCTTTCAGCCTGTTTATAATGATCTTCAGCTGGGATGCGGGAAAGCCGGTCTCATATACGGAAAGAAGCGCATCCCTATGCGGAATCTCCTTTAGGATCCTTGCGATCTCTGCGATCTCCCTGCCTTCCGAAAGCGGATTGTTTATCAGAAAATCCTTCTGTATCATACTCTGCTCCTTAAAACTCTTTTTTCCTGTTCTCTTATGAGTGCATCCTTATCCTGCCAAATAAATAAACTGCCAGGAAAACAACCGCCTCAAGCGCCACAATGGTGGAGCCCACAGGTGTTCCCGCAAGTATGGATATCAGCATCCCGAAGAAAGCGCAGCCTACAGAGAACAGGGCGGAAACACAGGTCACCGCTCTGAAGCTCCTGCAGAGCCTCATTGCCGTAAGGGACGGGAAAATGATAAGTGCCGAGATCAGAAGTGATCCCACCAGATTCATGGCGAGAACGATTATCACCGCAGTGATCACCGCGATAAGCAGGTTTATCCTGTCTGCCGCCGTTCCCGAGGCCTTGGCGAAATTCTCATCAAAGGTCACGGCAAAGATCTTATTGTAAAAGATGATAAAGAGCGCTATTACGGCAACGGAGAGGATGAGGCAGAGTATCACCTCATTTTGGCTAAGTGTCAGTATGGAGGTTGAGCCGAAGAGGGTGCTGCAGACATCACCGCTTAAGTTTGATGATGTGGAAAATACATTCATAATAAGATAACCGAAGGCCATGGCTCCGACGGATATCATGGCTATCACCGCATCCCCCTTTATCTCCGCATTCTGACCCGTGCGAAGCAGAAGCACGGCGCATATCACCGTTACCGGAAGCACCAGCAGCATATTATTGGAAAGCTTCAGTACCGATGCCACCGCTATGGCTCCGAAGGCCACATGCGAAAGACCGTCACCAATAAAGGAAAAGCGCTTAAGTACGAGTGTTACTCCGAGAAGTGAGGAACACAGCGCTATCAATACGCCGACGATAAGAGCGTAGCGCACAAAGGGATATTGGAGATACAAAGCCAGTTTTTCCATCATATGCCCCTCTCTTCTGCCTTACTGCCGGGTGCAAAGTGGATATCACCGGGATAGACGGCTTTTCTCTGCTGCAGCAAAAAGAACTTTCCGGCGCTGCTTTCCAGATACTCATCCTTTGTTCCGAAAAACACCCTGTCACCTATATGAAGTATATGACTCGCATATTTTACGGCAGCCGTAATGTCATGGGATATCATGATAATGGAGATACCCTCTTTATTTAAGTCCGAGATCAGGCTGTACATCCTTGATGTCACCAGGGGATCGAGACCCGAAACAGGCTCGTCCAAAAGCAGTATCTTCTTCGTGGCGCATAGCGCTCTTGCCAGGAGCACTCTCTGCTGCTGTCCGCCCGAAAGCTCCCGGTAACAGCGCCCGGAAAGAGAGAGTATACCCATCCTCTCCATATTATCCCGTGCAAGCTTTTTTTCCTCCCGGTTATAAAAGGGTCTGAATCTGCTTGCACCCTGACAGCCGGACAGCACTATCTCAGAAACGGAGGCCGGAAAATCCTTCTGCACCACTGTCTGCTGCGGAAGATATCCTATCTCGTTATCCTTAAGGGAATCCCCCTTTATTATCTGTCCGCTTATCGGCTCCTGAAGCTTCAGCAGGGTTTTCATAAGCGTGGTCTTTCCGGATCCGTTTTCCCCCACAACACAGAGATAGTCTCCGGCGTTCACAGAGAAATTCAAGCCCTTAACTATTACGTGTGAGCTGAAGCCCACTGACAGATCCTTTACCGTTAGAAGTGCCACTTACCTTTCCTCCGAAAAACATTGTAAGCCTATTTTCCGCGTGACCTTATCAAACAGCCACCCGCACCGTAGCGGGCTACGCCGATTGACGACAGCACAGCATATGGAAATCAGACCGGTTATAAGTTCGAAAAAGATTGTGTCAGGACACTAGCATAATCAGCAACTGCGATTATGTCAATTCTAATGATTAAAAGCAGAAAGAAAGAGTTAAAGTTGTCTAAATTAATCATTGATTTTTTGCCTTGTTTGCTATATCATAAGTAAAGTTGATTTATTTTGTTTTTAAGGAGGGGATTATGAAAGAAACATTTGTCCTTCAGTTCGGTGGAAAAGATACCACCAAGGATGAGTTAAAAGATACCGCAAAGAAGATCTTTACCGATGCGGGAAACAAAGTCTCTGATATAAAGAAGCTTGATCTTTATGTTCAGCCTGAGAACGGAAAGGTATATTACGTTATCAACGAGGACTTCAAGGGCGACTTCGACCTTTGAGCTGTAGAGGGATTTGATATTTGAAAAGTCCGGGCGGGGATATCCCCGCCCGTTTTTTACTCTTTACTCACCTTTTACTCTTTATTCACCTTTTGATGCAGTTTATTTTTCCGATCCCTCAATCAGCCTTCTGCTTCATATGCTTTGACCTCTGGTAATCTGCTATCTTTTCGTAGATCTCTTCAAATGAAACCTTAGAAAAATCGCTTACATCCACAGGGATACTTACACCGAGAGCCACATCATAATCCTTATGGGCAATACCGGCAGTAAACTCCTCAAAATCCGGCACCTTCTTTTCCCTGCTTAAAAACGCCGGATCAAAGTCCTCTATATGATAGCGGCTTAAGAGATGTCCCGGATGCCTATTCCCGTCGTTTCTCGTAATGAAGCGCTCATAAACCGTCTTCATATCGGTATACAGAAGAACAGTCGCCGCATCATAGCTGTATTTTTCAATGAGCTCCATAAGCTTCGGCCTGTGTCTCTGATAAAAGGGATACTCAATTAAGATAGTCTTTCCCTCCCACATTGCCTTCTTTAAGATCAGATAGAATTCCTCCAGCGAAAAGCTGTTCAGTCTGTCCTTATCTGCCTCATCATCAAAGCCGAACCTGTCAAATTCCTTCTCCTTGACCTCGTCGTAGCTTATCCTCACGATCCCGGGGTTATCCAAAAACCGAAGGAGCCTGTCGGCTATTCCGCTCTTTCCCGTACCGGGTCCCCCGGTAATTATGATAAGAAGCTTTTTATCCGGAAACGTATTTTTCATTATCCTTAATACAGACTCTTAAGTACTGCTTCCGACTTGCCTGCACAGTTGAAGAGCTCAGACTTACTTGCGATCTCGGCTGCTATGGCCTTTCTGCCGGGACCCACTATCTTACGGGGATCATATTCATCCGAAGGCAGTGTCTTTATTGCCTCTCTTACCGCATCCGTGTATACCTTTTTCAGACCGGTTCCCACGTTGATCTTACTCATTCCCATTTCAACGCATTTCTTAAAATCCTCATCAGGAACACCGGTGCCTCCATGAAGAACCAGTGCTGTTTCTGTCTTTTCCCTGATCTCTTTAAGGAGGTCAAAGCGGATCTTCGGAGCGGCCTTGTAAAAGCCGTGTGCTGTTCCGATGGCCACTGCCAGTGCGTCTATGCCCGTTTTTTCCACAAACTCCGGAACAAGGACGGGATCCGTATATGCTTTCAGGGCATCCTCCTCGGAAACGCTGATATTATCCTCATGTCCCGCAAGCATTCCAAGCTCCGCTTCGACAGAGCAGCCGTCTATGCCTCTGGGGCTGTGCTTATGTGCGAAATCAGCTATTTCCTTTGACTTTGCGATATTTACCTCAAATTCCTCCTGCGAAGCATCTATCATTACATTGGTAAAGCCAACCGTCACCGCATGCTTTATCATCTCAAGGTCTGTGGCGTGGTCAAGATGAAGTACAATGGGTACCTCGGGATACTGCCTTGCTATTCCCTTCGCGGTATCAGCCACGAGCTCCAGTGATCCGATATACTTTAAGGCTCCGAGGGAAAGCATAAGTATCACGGGTGCTTTCTTTTCCCGGGCTCCCTCGACTATTCCCACCATTTCCGGGATAGTACTGAAATTAAATGCTCCAACCGCATACCTTTCCTTCGGATCAAAGGATGTATCCAGTGCTTTCTTTAGCGAATCTGCCATAGCCTGCTTCATAGTTATCAAAGGCATATTTCTTCCTCCTTCATTCTAATGATTTAAAAATTCTTTTATCAAACAATAGGCGCCGTAGACGACAACCTTGTCATTAAGCTCGGAAAACCGTATCCTGTCCGGAGACACCGGACTCACGGCGCATCTCTCTATGTTCCTTATCATTTCATCATAGAACCATTTCCTTAGATGGGTTATACCGCCGCCAAGGACAAAGATCTCAGGATCCAGGAGATTGAAGTAATTTGCCAAACCGATGCCAAGATATCTTCCTTCCTCCCTTAAGAATGAAAGAGCATATTCATCTCCTTCTTCTGCCGCTTTCCCGAGGATCTTCCCCGAAACCTTTTCCTTATCATAGCCGATATCATCAAAGGCTCTGGAGCGTATTCCCTTTTCAATGTCACGCCTCATCCTTTTATTCATGGCAGTTCCGGAAGCATAAAGCTCGAGACAGCCGTTTGAGCCGCAGTTACAGGGAATACCGTTCATATCCAGGGTGGTATGTCCGAGCTCACCGGCAGATCCGGTAAAGCCGCGGTACACCTCGCCGTTTAAGACTATACCTCCGCCGCAGCCGGTACTCACCGTCATGTAGACCACACTCCGGGCTCCTTTTGCAACTCCCAGCCTCTGCTCTGCAAGAGCCCCAAGGTTTCCGTCATTATCAAGGCTTACGGGAACGCCGAACTCACGCTGCAGCTCGGGGCCCAGGGGGAAATCCTTCCAGCCCATAAGAGGCACGTTTATTATCACCCCTGTTTCGTGATCCAGAGGCCCCGGCGCGGCTGTACCTATACCCTTTACCTCTTTAATATCAATACCGGTTTCCTTGAGAACCCTCCTGCCGGCTGCAACGGTATTCTCAAATACCGCATCACAGCCCTCGTATGTTTTTGAGGGTACGACCAGAAAGTGATCCTTAACCGGCTCACCGTTTTCGGTAAAAACCGCGGCAGTAGTCTTCGTACCGCCGATATCCAGTATTAAATAATGATCCATCTCTTACCTGTTCTGTGCCTTCTTCTGAGCCATATCCAGAACAACGGCAAGGATGATGATGCAGCCTATAACCACGTTCTGCCAGTATGAATAGATCTGCAGAAGATCCATTCCGGTTTTTATTACTGCGATTACCGCGCATCCGAACATTGCACGGGCTACGGAGCCTGATCCTCCGGAAAGGGAGGTTCCTCCGAGAACCGTTGACGCAATGGCGAACATTTCATAGGTATTTCCCGCATTAGGCTGTCCGTTCTGCAGCTTTGACGCTATGCAGACTCCGCAGAGTCCCGCAGTTACACCGCAGAGAATATGGCTTATAAGGGTGACCTTACGCACATTGATACCGCTAAGGTGCGCAACGCTCTTATTACTGCCAACTGCGAAAACGTGACGCCCGAATATGGTCTGTGAAAGGAGTATATGCATTGCAGCCACGACTATGACTGTAAAGATAACGATAACCGGTACGGAGCCGTTTGGCATTCCTGCCGTGGGAAAGACTCTCTTGGCTCCGAGAAAGGCAAAGCTGTCCGCCAGACCGTAAACCGGCTGTCCTCCGGTCATAATAAAGGCAACACCTCTTAATGCCGTCATTGTTGACAGCGTACATATCATAGGGATAACGTCCAGATACGCGATCAGAACTCCGTTAATAAGACCGCAGATACATCCCACAACAACACCTGTCACAATGAGAAGTACTATGGCAAAGGGTACGTTCATATCGGGGAACATAAGACCTGCATAAGCAGCAACTATGCCTGCAACACCGGCCACCGATCCTACGGAGATATCGATACCTCCGAGAATGATTACGTAGGTGAGTCCGGAAGCCAGAAGTGCATTTGTACACATCTGGGATAAGATATTACTGATATTTCTGGAACTGAAGAAAGTACTGCTGGCGATACCGAAGCCGATACAAAGAAGTATCAGAACGACAACAACAACATTTTCACTTATTATTTTTTTGACCTTTGAATTATTCATCCTAACCTCCCGTGTCACCTGTCTCACGATGCCTCTGTCGTGATACTTGCAAGTCCGATCAGTGACTGTTCATTTATCTCTTCCTCAGAAAGCTCTCCGCTTATACGCCCTTCCCTCATTACGATAACCCGGTCTGCCACACCGATTATCTCGGGCATTTCGGAAGAGATCATTATTATTGCTCCTCCGTTTTCCACAAAATCATGCATCAGAGCATAGAATTCGGAACGGGCGTTTACGTCAATACCTCTTGTAGGCTCGTCGAGTATCAGTATATTGGAGTCCGCCGCGAGCCACTTGCCGAGGATGACCTTCTGCTGGTTACCGCCGGAAAGAGTATTAAGTATGGTATACATATCCGGCGCCTTAACCTTCAGCTTATCCATATATTCCTTTGCGACCTTCCGCTCCCACGCCTTATTTACAAAGCCCAGAGTCCTTGCATGTGCGGGAAGACTCGGAAGGGATGTGTTCTCCACTATATTCTTCGCAAGAAGGAGTCCCGTTCTTCTCCTGTCCTCTGTAACAAGCCCGATATTATGCGCTATGGCCTTGCTCGGATTATCAAGGACAACCTCCTTTCCTTCCACGAAGATCTTTCCTTCATCTATATGGGTCGCCCCAAAGATCGCTTCCATAACCTCCGTGCGGCCGGCACCCACCAGTCCGGAAAAGCCGAGTATCTCTCCCGCATATGCGGTAAAGTTTATATCCTCGAACACTCCCTTTCTTGTGAGATGCTCGACACGGAGCATCTCCTTTCCTCTGGTGTGCTTATGCTTATTGTAATAATCGCCCATTTCACGGCCGACCATACTGTTTACGATCTGCTTCTCCGTCACCTCTCCGACCATCATGGTGTCAACCTTGCAGCCGTCCCTTAGAACGGTGACACGCTCACAGATCATAGTCAGCTCTTTTAGCCGGTGTGTGATATAAATAAGCGCTACATTCTTCTCCTTTAATATCTTTACCTGTGTGAACAGAGCATCTATCTCATGCTCGGAAAGGGAAGATGTGGGCTCATCCATGATAACGACCTTTGCATTCTGTGAGATGACCTTTGCTATCTCTATCATCTGCTGCTGCGCGGCATTTAAGCTTCCCGCGATCTCGGTCGCCTTCAGATTGACCTTCATAAAGTCAAGGATGTCCTGTGTTTCCCTGTTCATTCTGGCTTTGTCCAGAAAGCCGCTCTTTTTCTTTATTTCTCTTCCAAGCCATACATTTTCAGCTACCGTCAGATCCTTCGCTATACTCAGTTCCTGATGGATAACTGCTATACCGGCATTAATTGCCTGCCCCGGATTTGTAAACTCAACCTCTTTGCCTTCATAAATCACGCTTCCCTCGGTCGGAGAATAAACACCGGAAATGATCTTTATAAGAGTGGATTTTCCTGCTCCGTTCTCTCCTACCAGTGTATGAACCTCACCGGGATAGAAATCTATGGATACGTCAGTCAGGGCCTTTACACCCGGAAAAACCTTACTTATATTCTTTACCTGTAAAATAGGTTCCATTCAAATCCTCCAGATTTCTTCCAAAAAACCGTCCGGACAGATCCGGTCTGCCCGGACGGTCTTTCTATGGATGATCAGATCTCCTGGAAAACGCGTGATATGCGTTTTCCCTGTACTGAAAAACCCTTATCACTCAGCAGCATTTTCCTTTGTGATGATGTAAGGAGCGATGAAGATCTTCTTGTCGGTTACCTTTCCCTCGGTCATGAACTGGATCATCTCGTCAACTATCCTGGAACCGATCTCCTTGGGATTCTGTGAGATCTCGGATACCCAGTACTTTCCGTTTTCAGGGCTTAAGATAGCTTCCTTTGCTTCAGGGTTTCCGTCGAATCCGATGATCATACAATCGGAGCCTGCTGCCTTTATGGCTGCAAGAGCACCTGTAGCTGCGGGATCACCAACTGTGAATACAGCCTTTACCTCAGGGTTGGTCGTAAGGATATTCTCCATGATCTTCTGTGCTTCATTTGCATCACCCTTGTAATCATAACCGGTAAGAACCTTTCTGTCCTTGCCTTCGAGAACCTCAAGACATCCGTCCTCTCTGTCCTTGCAGGAAGAAGCAGTGGGATATCCGATTATGCCTACCGTATCGCCGTCGCCTGTCAGACGGAGAAGCTCCTGTCCGCCGAGACGTCCACCCTCAACGTTATCCGTTCCTACGAAGCAGTTGATGGCATCTGATTCTGATGTGCAGTCAAATGTGAACATCTTTACGCCGTCAGCATCTGCATTCTCGATTGCGGGCTTAACTCCTGCTGCATCGTTGCAGGCAAGGGCTATTGCGTTGCAGCCGTCTGCCGTAAGGGTTTCTACCTTCTGTGTAGCGATAACGGGATCAAGGCTTGCGTCAAGAACCGTGTACTGGTCGCTGTTAAGACCCTTTGCTGCGCACTCAGCCTCAATACCCTGCTGGATGAGCTGATAGAAGGTGTGCTCAAAGGAGCCTACTACGAAACCGAACTTCAGTGAAGAAAGATCAGCTCCGCCTGCATTTTCTTCAGCGGCGGGTGCAGCTTCCTCAGCGGGTGCGGCTTCCTCGGCGGGTGCAGCTTCCTCGGCGGGTGCGGCTTCCTCGGCGGGTGCCTCTGCTGCAGGTGCTTCTGCTGCAGGTGCTTCTGCTGCAGGTGCGGGAGCTGCTGCTCCTCCGCAGGCTGCCAGTGAAACAGCCATCATCGCTGAAAGTATCGTTGCCAGTAACTTTTTAACCATTTTCATTCCTCCTTTTGCCTGTTTTCAGGCTGATTGAATTTATAATCCGGCTCTTCTGCCAAATTATTGTGTGTTTTGTACCCTCTTCAGTCTGCTGCAGGCGGGTACTCGGTGCAAAGAAGCCTGTATGCGCTCTCGTCCTCCTCTATGGTGGGGAAACGCCCAAGGGGCTCCTTGAAACGGTTATCCGTATCATCATCATTACACATGGAAACCTCGCCGATCAGTGCGGGACCTCCCTTTGGAATATAAAATTCATGATACAGATAGGGGTAAAGTGTGAAGCTCTCTCCCGGCTTCAGTACTGCCTCGGATCCGGCCTTCAGCTTGAACTGCCTGCCGTCCTTCATAATAAGCACGTCGCTGTCCTCAAATTCCTCTGTTTCCTTATTTGCGTTATAGAATTTGAAGATCACGTCGTTGCCGCCCCTGTTTATGATGTCTTCCATCTTGTTCCAGTGGAAATGCATCGGGGAGATCTGGCCGGAATCGCACATCATGATCTTTTCCGCATAGGGCTTTTTATACTTGTCCTTCATTTTCACATTACCATTCCGTATGGTAATAAGTGCAAGCCCCAGGGTATCAAAATGTCCTTCACCGTAGTCGGTTACATCCCAGCCAAGCTTATTGTCCCTTATCTCATCATACTCATGTCCCTTGGTCTTCCATTCCTCGGGAGTGAAGCTTAAGTATGGGGGCAGTAAAAACCTGTGCTCATCCAGGAGATCCTCAAACTTTTTGATGACTGCATTGATTTCTGATCTTTTCATATCTTCCTCCTCTATATCAGTTTCCTGATCCTATCCTTTGCTGAATCTATTTCCTCTTCACCGTCAAGAACTGTAAACCTGATCTTAAAGCTCTTCTTTTCAAAGGGAGCTATTGTCTTCAGTCCGCCGTTCTTCAGATGGTGTTCACGGTTATAGGGTGTTACGCTTGCGGGCTCCAGACCCATTACATAATCCCCCGATACAATGGATTTCCACTCTGTAAACCAGGGCAGATTATCCATATTGAATTCAATGCTGAGTCCCACGGAAAGTCTGTTATTCACTATCAGGGCCATAGTGTTATTGTCACGGTCCGAAGAAAGCTTATGGAAGAAAACATATTCCTCCGCATTGTCAACCGGAGCTTCCATAACGTTCCACTTATCCTTATGCCGCTCCGAAAATTCCTCTCTGCCCTTTACCTCTATGGACGGAAGGAAAACCTCCGAGCTTTCGTCGAGGAAGGGATATCCCATATTGCAATGATACATAAGCATTATGGGCTCTTCCCTGAAGGACTGGTTCTCTATCTCATCGCTCAAGAGGATGCTGTTCTTTCCGAGCTCTGCCTCTATCCGGCGTCTAAGGACCATATTTTCACCGAAAAGCTCTGCTTCCCTTATTTCACCTGTGAGAACTGCCCTGGCACCGTTTTCTTCTATCACCACATCCGATGAGCAGTGCTCTGCCGGAGTGGTCCGTAATCTTCCGTGCATGGGATAGTCTTTTCCGTCAACACTGCAGGGACCGCAGATATTCTCGAGACCGCAGGTAAAGAAGAGTCCGCACATTATACTCCTCTGTGCCTCAGCTCCCGCAGTGTCCCAGGGATTTCTCCCTATAAGACCGGGCTTTGACAGGAAGGTCATATTCAAGCCCTTATATGAAAGATCGGAGATATCGAGGCATTTATCGGCAATTGCGTGAAAGAAAAGATCGCCGCATTTTACCTCATAGGCATTCGTTCCCTCGCTCCTTCCCTCCTGAAACCTTACGGGACGGGCATATAAGAGCTGCTGCATACTTCCCACGTGTCTGAAAATTTCTTTTTTTGAGTACTCCATATCTCTCCGAAACCTCTCACTCCAGATTCGCGTGACAGCGCCAGAGTGCCTTCATATCTATATTTCTCTCTTCTATTATCATCTTTGCAAGGATGTCCCCGAAGATGAGCAGGCTCTGCTCGAAAAGAGAGGTCATCGGCTGCTTCGAATCGATCTCATCATCGAGATAATTCTTTGTGCGTACCGGGATCCTTACCATAAAATCTGCCACTTCCTTCATAGGACCGTTGGCATCCGAACCCACGTGAACGATCCTCGCTCCGATCTCTTTAGCCTTCTTCGCGATCCCCAGAGGGAAGATCGTCGCTCCGCTCCCTGACCCGACTATAAGAAGATCATCGGTGGTGATGGCGGGCTCTGTGATCTCTCCTACATAATGGATGGAGATCCCAAGGTGGGACAGCCGCTTTACTATTGCCTGCAATGAAAGCATCACTCTTCCGACTCCCACTACAAAAACCTGCTTTGCGGACAGTATTTCCTGAACAAGCCTTTCCACACTATCCTCATCTATTGCGCTTAAGGCCGTATCCAGCTCTTTAAGCACCAGATCCTTTGTGGCTTTATAATTCTCACTGTAATATCCCATTTCCCGTCTATGCCGCTCCTTTATTTCTTCAGAATCCTTCTGCCTTCCCGTTAAGCCTGTCCTCAACTTCCTTTAGATGCTTAAGACTTCCCTCAACATCGTCCTTTTTGATACAGGTGCTGCCGGCAGCAAAAATATTCACAAGCCCCTCTTCGCCGAATTCCCTGATGTTCTCTTCGGAAACCCTGCCGTCTATCACTATCTTCGTATCAAGTCCTCTTTCCCGTATGAGCTTCCTTAAATCCCTGATCTTCTTTCCGGCGTAGGGTACCTGACCCTCTCCCGCAACCTGTGCATATCCCGGATTTATCAGCATGAGAAGTACGCTGTCGCATTTCTCTATAATGTAATCGAGGACATTTAAGGGAGTCGCGGGTTTTAGTGCAACTCCGGCACGTACGCCACGGGAATGGATGTAATTCAGCATCCCGTCTATATGATCCGCCGTTTCAATGTGAAAGCATATCTGTGACACTCCCGCATCCAGAAGCTCGTCCACAAAGAACTGAGGCTCCGTGACCATAAGATGTGCCTCGAATTCGAGACCGGTCTTCTTTCTAAGCTGCTTCACCGCGTCAAGCCCGAGGGGCATGCTTGGCGAAAAGTGCCCGTCCAGAATGTCGATATGGACCATCTCAAGTCCGCTCTTCTCTATCATCCCGGCCGCACCCGTAAGATCACAGAGATCAAAGGTGATAAGTGACGGCGATACGGATATTCTTTTTTCCCACACTTCCTTTTTCATTCTATGCCCTTCGTTTCTTCAGAAGCTTACACCGGCTTCCTTACGGAAAGCCTCGATACCTGCCCTGTCCGGAAGTGAAGCGATGGCTCCCTTAGAACGCACACAGAGGGAACCGCTTATATTGCCGTAGTCCAGGGCATCCTTCAGGATATCCTCTGTGATTTCTTCCGGAGCAGTGACACCGAGTATCAGTATTCTTGAAAGGAAGCCTCCCCAGAAGGCATCCCCGGCTCCTGTAGTATCCGCTATCATTCCGCTCTCGACGGGATATCCGTGATGAACAACGGAACCATCCTTATAGAAACACTCCGCTCCGTCTCCACCCAGAGTCTCAACTACCACCGTGAGATCGTTTTTCTTCATAAGCTCCGGAATATTCTCCCGGCCGCCCACCATATCTATCTCTTCATCGGAGATCTTCAGGAAATCAACAAGCGTAAGTATCTTTCCGACCTCCTCCGCACATTTCTTCTTATCATCCTTCCAGGCAACATTCCTGTAATTTATGTCAAAGCTCACAAGCTTACCGGCTTCTTTAGCAAGCTTCAGAGCAGCAATTGTGGCCTCCTTTGCATCACCCTCCGAAAGAGAAAAGGATCCTCCGTGCACAAGCTTCGAACTCTTAATGACATCTTCACTGATCTCAGCTGCAGAGAGCATCATATCCGCGCCGGGCTTCCTGCTGAAGGTAAAGCTCCTTTCCCCGTTATCATCAAGGGAAACAAAGGCCATGGTGGTAACTGCCCTGTCGGTCATTTCCGGTGAAAGAGCTTCCACGCCCTCATTTTTCAATGTGTCCAGCAGAAACTTACCGAAGTCATCATTTCCGACCTTGCAGTACATTCCGGCCTTTAATCCGTTTCTCACTGCGGCAATGGCCACATTGGCCGGGGCTCCTCCCGCGTTTCTGAGATAACTGCCCTTTTCCTTTCCGGGAAGAAAGTCAATAACCATTTCTCCTATTGTTACAATGTCGTACATATTGATCTCCATTCTGCCGTTAGCCGACTTATGAACATAATATGATACTACTATATCAACATTGTAAAGTCAATATACAATTTCGCTTTTTGTTAAAAAAGCATTTAATATGTTGGGATTTTTTCGTAGAATTGACCAGAGTACCTGTCAGATAAAGATATCTCCGTTAAACACTGCCGATAAAATATTGCATGCGCCGCCGAGCAGCTGGGCATCTTTTCCATAAAACGGCTTTTTAACGTCCACTCTCATAATTCCCGAATAGAACAGACGCTCATTGATACGGCGTTCCAGACGGTTTACATACTTTTCCGGTATCAGCACCCCGTCATAGCCGAGGAGCAAAAGATCCAGATTCATAAGGTTTATCATTGAGGACAGACCTGCCGAAAGTCTTTCCAGCATATCCTCCAGGACGTTTGAAACGTCCTCCGTTTCATCCATGGCATACAGCTCCTCCAGAGTACCCTCCGTGCCAAGGGCCTTCTCCAGCAGGAATTTCATTTCCTCGGAATTAACATACATTTCGAGACAGCCCCTGTTGCCGCAGACACAGCGCCGTCCCTTGTAATCAACGCTCACATGGCCTATTTCCGGGGAAAGGTTCAGATTGCCCACATAAACCGCACCGTCCTTAATGACTCCGCAGCCCACACCCCTTTCGATTCCGAGAAGCATAAGGTTTTCGTGCCCCCTGCCGTTCCCGTAGAGGTATTCCTCCAGCGCTCCGCTCTGGTTATCCTGATGAACCCTGACAGGCAGGGAATATCTGGTTTCCAGAAGCTTCGCAACCGGAAGGTTCTGTATGCCGAAAAAATACGGTGGCTTAAGTATCACCCCGGTTTCATGGTTTACGGGTCCTAAGCTGGAAACGCCTATACCCACAACATTGCTGTCAAATTCCAGCATCTCGTCAACCAGAGAGAAGACTATATTTATCAGCTCCTTCTCATCCGGCTTCTTAAGCTTCTCTGCCTTTCTTTTGAAGATCCTGAGCTTCATATCGCAGAGAACAGCCTCGACACGGTCACGGACGATAAGTATCCCCACGACCTTCGGAGCCTCATCCGAAATATCCAGATTAACGGAGCGTCTCCCGAATCTCTTAGCCTGGTTCTTTCCGCTTTCGACTAGGATCCCCTTCTCCAGGAATTCGGCAACAATATTTGAAATAGACATCTTGGTGAGCCCCATGGTGCTGACAAGCTCCTGCCTCGTCTTGCACCTTCCCGTTGCCACCATCTGAAGAACCCTGCCCCGGTTATTTCTGCGGTTGTCGGATGAATTTCTACCGTACGTTTCCATTTGTCGAAGATGCTTTTCCTTTCTTCATCTATTCCGTATTGCCAATGTCATTATCCTGTGTCCCGGATTGCTAACTGTTTTTTGAGCAATCAGCACGTCCCGCTTAGCGAATCCGAGGCTTATAAATTTTGCGAGTGCGAAGGCCGGTCTTGCGTTCAGGCAATGCTAGCACTCAAAGTGTAAATACGCAAGACCGGAACAGCGCCGAGCAAAATTTCGTTATAAGACGAAGGATGAGCTTAGCGGGATCGTAGCGCGAAAAAAACAGTCAGCAAGCCGGGACACAAGTGAAAGATCCGTGGAAAGATCCTTCGCTTCGCTCAGGATGACAAGCAATCAGCACGTCCCGCTTGGCGAATCCGAGGCTTATAAATTTTGCGAGTGCGAAGGCCGGTCTTGCGTTCAGGCAATGCTAGCACTCAAAGTGTAAATACGCAAGACCGGAACAGCGCCGAGCAAAATTTCGTTATAAGACGAAGGATGAGCTTAGCGGGATCGTAGCGCGAAGGCCGCTCTTTAGTTCAGCTTCCCTGCGATATCATTTTCTCAACGGTTTCGGGAGAGATATCCCCCTCCATGGGCCCAAAGGCTGCAGCATTGAGCGCTCCTGCCGCCGATGCGTTCTTTACTGCCCTGTCAAGCGGGAGTCCCTGAACAAGCCCTGCAAGGAAGGCTCCGTCGAAGCAGTCCCCGGCTCCGGTCGCATCCGCCTGCTCAACCTTATATACCGGGCAGCTAAGGGGCTCCCCGCCCTTTCTGAAGAGCGTGCTGCCCCTTGAGCCGTCCTTCATAAGCACGATCTCCATATTGGGATAGCTGAAGCACTTCGAAACGGCACTTTCCACGTCCTTCTGTCCGGTAAAGGTAAGGAGCTCCTCCCTGCCGGGAAGGAAGATGGAAGTGCTCTGAAGGACCTCTTCAAGTATCCTGTCGAGATCGCCGTTCCCCTTAAGCTCCGTTCTGATATTGGGATCAAAGGAAATCTTTGCTCCGTTGTCCGCGTAGATATGCATGGTCTTTAATATCTCATCCGCGAATTCCTTCTTGGCCATAAGAGAACAGCCCATTATGTGCATATACTTTACGCCGCTGAAATCATCCTTTCCAGGAGCCTTGGCCTCTACTGCGGGGGTATTCCCCATATGGAAAAGGAACTTCCTGGATCCGTCGGAAAAGTATGTGACGAAGGCACAGCCGGTCGAAACCGTATCGTTTACCACCACGTGGCTCGTATCCACCTTCAGCTCCTTCATCCTGTCCAGTATGCATTTCCCGAAATCGTCATTTCCGACCCCGCTTATCAAAGCCACCCGGCTTCCCAGTCTTGCAGCCGCGCTTGCGCATATTGCAGGCGCACCGCTGGGGAAGGGTCCCCGGAACAGCCCTTCATTATAGAGCTCAACTCCTTCCCTGTCCCTCATTATCTCCACCAGTGTTTCTCCCATTATCAGAATATCAGTCATTTCCGCTCCTTTCCTTAGGATCTGTGCACAATGTAAAGTAAATTAAACACAACCCCTTAAAAAAGAGTCCCGAAAACCGGAACTCTTTAGTATCAACTCTTTTCCATCAAAACAAAACCGAACCCCGAGTCTACTCAGCGCTGATGTTTACCAGCCTGTCAATTTCACGAACCAGATTACCGATCTCAGGCTTACTGAGCTGTGCATCGGCTCCGAGCTGCTCACCCTTTTTCCTCATCTCGTCATTTACAAGGGAGGAGAAAATGACAACCGGGATCTTCCGTGTCTTGTCCTCTGTTTTAATAAGCTTGGTAAGCCTGTGGCCGTCCATAATCGGCATCTCAATATCGGTTATAACGAGTCCAACCTTCTGCGCCAGTGTTCCCTCAGCCACACATCTCGAGATATAGTCCCAGGCTTCCTGACCGTTCTCAAAGTCGGTGAGATTATTGTAGCCTGCCTTCTTAAGGGAATCGGAGATAAGCTTATGCAGGAGAACCGAATCCTCGGCCATAACAATGGGAACCTCGCTTCTGTTGCGCTCTCCGAGCTCATCAATCTCCGTAACCCTGAGTCCCGTCTCCGGGCTGATATCCGTCACGATCTTCTCGAAATCCAGAATGATCACCAGTCTGTCATCGAATTTCACAATACCCGTCGACACACCGGCTTCAACCGTATTGACAGTGGCATCCGGCTTAATGATGGCCGTCCATGAAACCCTGTGTATTCCCACTACCGAGTCAACATGGAATGCTATGTCCAGCTTATTGAAATTAGTGATAATGAACAGACCCTTATCCTCCTGATCGCCGCGCTGAAGGCAGTTCTTCAGGTTTATCGCCGTGATCATCTTATCACGGGGCATGAATATTCCCTCAATACTGGGATGTGCATTGGGAACCGGAGTAACCGCCTGATAAGGAATGATCTCGGTGATCTTGGCAACATTTATGCCGTAAGAATCCTGTCCCAGCTTGAATTCCAGGATCTCCAGTTCGTTGGTACCGTTTTCAAGAAGAATTTTTGTTTCCATACATAGCACCTCTCATAAAGTATACTGGACAGATTATAACATATTTTATAAAAAATAACAAAAAAACATTTATTTTTTAGTTATTCTTTTCCTCTGGTGCCGGAGCCTCCGTCCCGCCGCCTGCTTCCTTCTCCAGAAGGATCTCGGTATTCTCTTCGCCGCCCATTATTATAAGGGTTAAATCCGACAGGCCGGCAAGTTTTTCCGAACTGAGCTCTGCGACCAGGACAGCCCTCTTACTCTCTCCGCCCTGAAGTGTGACTTCAAGGGTTGAAAGATCGTCAAGTAAAAGGGTGGTAAGGAAGCTGTGGGTCTTTCCTCCGGTCTTGAAGCGGAACCTGGGCTGAAGGGAAAGGATATTGCAGACTGCCTCCTCTTCCCCGGTATTCGTCACGTTAAAATAGAGTACCAGAAGCTTATCATCTTTAGCAGCCGGTTCTATGGAAAAAAGCATGTCCGACTCCGTATCCGAGGGATCCGGATAGGAGTCCAGTATCCCATGTCCCGAATACTCAACAGAGAAGCCCTGAAGACCGATAAGCTCCGCAATGTCCGCATCCTGTAACTCCATCGGACCGCTTTTCTCTTCTTCCCCGGCCTCGCCCTCTCCGGCGGAAGCTATCTCTTCCTTAGGTGTCTGGGCTTCCTCGATCTCCTTGGTGGCTTCCTCCTTTGCCTCCTCGATCTCCTGAATAATTGATGGGTCATCCTTAATTACGATGTCCTTCAGATCTGTCTTTGTAAGCTCCTTTAGCGAACCCTTGATGGCCGAATTGTGGTCATTAAGCACGTTGGTGGAGTAATTCACTATCTGCTTTGACTCATCCTCGCTGAGATCCACGAAGCTGCCGCAGCCGCCTGAAAAAATGACCACCGCTGCCAGCACCGCTATGAACTTTATCATTTCCGCTTTATGCTTCATTTCCGACGTCCTTACAGTCGAGCTCGAACCAGAACGAAACTCCGTTACTGTAATTTTCGATTCCGTAGCCCCGGTTCAGGGCATCCATTATTGCTTTCACTATGGACAGTCCTATGCCCGAACCGCCGTATTCCCTGGTCCTTGCCTTATCGACCTTGTAAAACTTCTCAAAGAGGTGGGGCACCGCTTCTTCCGGTACCGGATCACCGGTATTGAAAACACTGACCCTCAGGCTTTCTCCTCTTTGAGAGAAGCAAATCTCTATCCTTTTTTCCCTGTCTCCCGTGACATCCGCATCGGCAGGTATCCTGCAGTAGTGGATGGCGTTTGAGAGATAGTTGGTTATAACCTCTTCGGTCTTGAATTCATCAGACCACACAAACACAGGTTTGTCAATATCAAAATCTATTCTTATACCGTTCTGGCTTATGATGAGCTCATTTGACTGGATGCAGCCCCTTACAAGCTCGGTGAGGTCGAATCTCTCCAGATTGATCATATCGGATCCGAATTCAAGCTCATTCAGTGTCATAAGATTGCGGACCAGCTTATTCATCTTGTCCGCCTCATCCATTATGACAGAGCAGTAATAATCCCTGTCCTCCTCTGATGACGCGATGCCGTCCTTCAGCCCCTCTGCGTAGCCCTGAACCAGGGCGATGGGAGTCTTCAGCTCGTGAGCGATATTTGAAAGGAATTCAAGCCTCATGGAATTCAGCTTTTCCTTTTTCTCTATATCCCGGGTCAGCTCATTATTGGAGGTCTTTAATTCCGAAATGGTTTTCTCCAGTATCTCCGAAAGGTCATTTAAGTGCTCCCCCAGTATCCCTATCTCATTCCTGCTTTTGATGGTGATCTTTGCGTCAAAATCCAGCCCTGACATTCTCTCGGATATCTCTGCCATCTCTCCTATGGGTTTCGTGATCTTCCCGGCCACAAGCCAAATGAGTACAGCGCTTATTATCACCATAAAGAATCCCACATAGCCTAAGAAAGCATTTGACACCCTCACACTCTCCCTGATTGAGTCCAGAGGTGTCCGCATTATAATGAAATACCCGTTTGAAAGACTCCCCCAAAGCTCCAGATAGTCAATCTTCATCCGGGGGTCATCTGCTATGCATATCTCATAACGTTCGTCCTGATACAATACAACAGGCTGCTTGTGCCGGGGATTGTCTATGTCAAATACATGGTCAAAAAGCCTTACCGTCATTATATTGTCGCCGGTGGTGGACACCACGGTTTCAAGTCCCGTTGTGACGATGGCGGCGTTCAGGTTCGATGCGGAACAGAGCTTAAGGAAATCCTGTCTGAAGCCCTCGCTTCCCGGATCATCCGAAAGAGTCAGGTTCTCTGCCGCGTCATAGGATCTTTTGAGTCCGTTCTCCTTATAGAGGATATAGTAGCGCTGCAGGAAAAAGCTGTTGATGATCCAGTACGCCCCGAAAGTCAGCATCATGACTATGATAAAGATCACCGCAAATTCCGTACGTATGGAATTTCTAAAGCTGAAACGCCTCTTATTCCTCTTCATCGCTCAAAATCTCTATCATTTCACGAACCATCTCTTCATCCTTCAGGCGGAAAAGGAATTCCACCCTTCTGGAAGCCTCCATATCCACCTCGCCCTCCTCATCAAGAACGGGATTACTGTATGATTTCCCTGTGGCGGAGGTAAGCTCCCTCAGGGCCTCCAGCTGTTCATCATCCACTACTCCGCTGTTGTCATCCAGGCAGTAGCTTGCAACAGCCAGTGCCCTCTTCTGTGAAAGCTCCAGATTGAAGAGATATTTCCCCTCCGTATCGGTATGTCCCTCTATCAGGATCTCGGAAATATTGTCCTTATATTTGTCACTAAGGAGTACATCGGCGTATCTCGGGAGAAACTTCGAAAGGAAATCCTTTCCCGATTCCTTTAAGACAGACTTATTATAATCAAAGAGAATACTGGCATCGAAGGTTATGGCGCCCGTAGTTTCATCCACCGAAACCTTTAAGTCCGAGTCATCGAATTCCTCCCTGAGCTCCTCCACCAGCTCTGCCCTTACGCCTATGATGTCGTCCAGCTTCTGCTGCTGCTCGCTCATTATGGCTTCCAGCTTGTTTAAGAGCTCATGCTGCTCCTTTAAGGTTTTTTCCTGTATGGCTATCTTTTCACCCTGTTCCGCCAGAGCCTCCTCCTGGGCATTCAGCATCTTCTGCTGCTCATCAAGGGTTGCCTTCTGCTTTGAGACGACCTCCCTCTCCTTTTCAAGCTCGTCGGATCTTATGAGAAGCTCCTCTTCCTTTCCGGAAAGCTCAAGCTCCTTCTCGTCATACTGTATTTTGGCATGCAGCATGGATACCGCGATGATGATCACAAATACGAGGAGAAGTCCGGCCATCATGTCGGAATACGACAGCCAGTATGTGGTTTCACTGTCTCTTCCCAATCTGCGTCTCATGACTTTTTCCTCTGGTTCTTCCTGATATCCTCGATAACGTCGGAAAGCTCATCCAGCCTTTCGGAATAGCTCTTTGACAGCATCTGCAGGTTTTCGTTTATTATCCCGAAGGTTTCCCCCGTTTCCTTGGGGATAGCGGTTATAAGCTCCCTGTTGCTTTCCCCCAGTCTTTTAAGATCCTCTATTTCTCCGGTCACCGCTTTTTCAAGGAGCTGAACCTCGGCCACATAGTTTTTCAATGACTGGTTCAGTGCACGGGATTCATTAAAGATTCCCTGGATCCCCTCTGCAGTCCCGAGATTTTTCTCATAGATCTCCTTCATTGCCCTTTCATTCTTTGACTGCAGGGCAATGGTATTATTGATGATCTCCGAAAGATTGGTAAAGGAATTCCCGAGAGACTTATTAAGCTCTGAAATAAATACATCTACCAGCTTCGAAAGCTGCTCTATCTGGTTTCTTGCCCTGATATCCGCGTAATCGGAAAGAAGCACTATAGCATCCGTCTGCTTCTGCTGAAGCTCCATCATACGGTTCACGCCCTCTGCAGTGGTGTCCGGCATCACATATTTCTTATATACGCTTAAAAATGAGCGGATAGCGTTCTCCCCTTCATCAAGCCTCCTTTTATAAACGAAATTGAATACCAGCGAAAAGATCATCCCGAAAATGGAGGTGTGGAAAGCAACCTTTATACCGTTCATCAGCGGCTCTATACTGTTTGTTATCTCTGCGGTGGTTCCCGTATTGAAGGCCTGCAGTCCAAGCGTAAGTCCTATAAAGGTGCCGAGGATTCCGAGTCCCGTCATAACCCCCGCAACCTGGTTCAATGCTTCCCTGTGGATCACGGAGTCCAGAAGATCGAAGCCAATGTACTCCCCGATATCACATTTGTAATAGGCCTTGTCGCTGTCGACTATCCTTTCAAGCTCATAATTATAATCCTTGTACTGCTTGACGAGTATCCTCTCCCGGAAGAGCTCGGTATTCTCCGCCTTGTATTTTTCCCAGAGATATTTGTGTGAATGCTTCGCATCTTCTTCGATCCTTTTGGTAACAGCCTTAAGCTCTGCAGTCATATTGGCAACAGGTATCAGGCTTCCCGTGATACAGGTAAAAAAGATACAGCCTGCAATAAGGAACAGCGCAGCGTTCACTATCAGATTGCAAAGATCCATATCCCTCCCCGAAGAAAGAAGGTTCAGGGCGAGAAAAACCGCCAGCATCACAAAATAGGTGATAATAATGATTACTTCATATCCCTTTCGAAACATTCTTAAATTCCCTCCATATTGTCATAATATGTTACCCGGCTTCCGGGATTTATCTTGCTCTCATAGGTGCATCTGTCCGCTCTTTTGTACAGCTCCTCAAAGGTAAAGCTGTCATCCGGTCTGTAGAATGCCACGCCCATACTTATTTTTATACCCTTACCCTTCATCTCCTCAATACGGATCTCTTCGATCTGATTCAGGAAGCGTCTTATCATCAGCTCGCCGCCGCTGCGGCTGAAAACTGAAGGTGCAAATGCCGCAAACTCATCTCCCCCGAGACGCATCACCACATCATTGCTTCTGAAGGTCTTCTTCAGGCAGCCGGCGATGGCGATCAGCACCTTGTCCCCGATGTCATGCCCGTAGGTATCGTTGATATTCTTGAATTTATCCACGTCAAGCAGCATAAACATACCGCCGTCCCCATTAAGGATATGGCTCTTGACCTTACTCTCCCCGCTGCCCCTGTTATTGATACCGGTCAGACTGTCAGTCTCCGAGAGATACAGCAGCCTGTCTCTGGACTTCTTCTCCTCATCAATATCTTCTACCATAAAGAGAACGCTCTTTATTCCGCCGTCGGTATTTCTTTCGGCAACGGTGAAGCGGGCACGCTTCCAGACCATTTCGGCATTCATGAATTCCAGGGCAATGGTGTCCGTCTTTATGAGTCTGTCCTTCAGCGTTTCCAGATCGGAGAATTCCAGCATGTCCTTCTTGTTTCTTTCGTCTATCCGGATATTGATTATCTCGGCCATCAATTTCCTGGCATCACTCCTCCTGCCGCCCACAAGTGACGAGATAAGCGGGGATTTGCAGCTTATCTCCACAAAATGGTCATCGTCGAGATCCACCTTGTACATGCAGATGTATATGGAGGATGCCGATTTCAGGTCTATGATATAATTCCTGATCTCCATACGCTTTCTGGTGATCATTGAGAGAACATACAGGATTATCAATGTCCCCAGTATCCCTATCACAACTGTATTGAAGAGGGTATAGAATAACCTGGAGTACATCTTTCTTTTTCCGGTGACGGAAAGCAAATACCATCCGCCTCCCAGCTTCCTCGAATAGACGATATCGTCATTTACGGAGAATACCTGTTCCCCCTGAAGGAGGAGCTTTTCTGCCAGAGTATGTCCGGGCTCCGTATCCGATAAAAGATAATTCTTCCCAACCTCCTCCGGATCGGAATGCGCTATCACAGCCCCTTCATCGTCCATTACAATGACAAATCCGGTATTGTCCTCATGCTTGACAAGTGATTCCGTAATCTCCTGTATCTCATCCATCCTTATGTCGATACAGATCACACTCTCGCCGTCAGACAGGAGCTTTGTAATGGTCATGACCTTATTCCCCGTCATGGAATCGACATAGGGTTCAACGTATGTTACCCTTCCCTCATTTTTAAGAGCCTCCTTGTACCAGGGTCTGTCTGACGGGACAAAATCCTCATCCGGCACCCATTGAGAGCCATCCAGGTATTCCCCGTGTATATACCCGTATATCCCGTTTGAAACAATATCCGATATACTGTCCAGAGCCTCGCTTTCCCTTATCAGATATTTCTCTATGTCCTCATTGCCGGAATCGGTTCTGAACAGATCCTCCACATTATAGGACATGGATTCCATGGCTGAAAGTGCCGGATACAGAAAATCGTCAAGCTCCACCGAGTATTCCAGGAGAGTGGTCTCCGCATCATATCTGATATTCGCGGATGTAACATCATATATGATGACATAATTCAGGATAATGAGAAAAATATAGATAAGAGGCAGCACGATAAATAGAAGGAGATAACCCTTACTCATCCGCCTGAAATAATCATTGACCGTAATATAGGGAATGATCGTCTTTTCTTTATCCGTATTTATCTCTCTGTCTTCCTGCATACATTAAAATACCGCTATCTTGATGCGCCGCCTCCTCCGAAGGAGCCTCCGCCTCCGGAGAATCCTCCTCCTCCGGAATAGCTGCCGCCCGGGTATCCCCCGCCTCCGGAACGGCCTCCGCCGCCAATGCTGCCGATAAAAGCAAAGAATGCCATTATCGCGATAAAGATCAAAAAGAATATTATGAGCACCAGGCATTCAAGCATGGCTTCCAGTATCTGATCTGAAAGAGGCGCTTCATTTTCCCTGTACTCAACCTCCGGAAAATCAAGATCCGCAAAGGTACCGGTGGTCTCAGAGCTCCCGTCAAGCCAGTCCTCCGCAAACTTAAGAGTCCCGGGGTGATCATGTCCGTACTCGGAATAAACCTCCATAGCCACTGCCACAAAGGTATTTCCCGCCGCCTTGTTCCACCTGCCCTCATTCTTGTCCTCAACCGCATGATCATCAAGGATGCGTCCGGCCTTTCCGTCGGGGATTGCCCCCTCCAGCCCCTTTCCCACCTCCATACGGACATGGGGATCCTCCTTATCGGTCTCGAAAAGGATAAGTACGCCGTTATCCTCTTCCCTGCTGCCTATTCCCCAGTTATTGGCCAGGTGATTGGAAAAATCCTCCAGGCTCTCCTCCTGGGTGTCCGGCACGGTCACCACCACAACCTGGGCTCCAGTTGCCCGGTAAAGATCCGCAGCCTCATTATAGATAAGGCTTTCTGTCTCTTCGTTCAGAACACCGCTGTAGTCCTCTACAAAAAAGTAATCCGATGGCTCCGGGTAATTTACGACCCTCTCCGTCCGGTTATCGACAAACAGAACAACCGTCCCGGCAAAGAAAACAAAGGCAAAGACGGCAAGTATGATAAGGACATAATTAGCACCCTTTCCCCTCTTCTTTTTTGCCATTAAATATCGACCTCCGGCACCTCGGAAGCCCCCGCTGCCGCTTCAAAGAGCTCTGCCTTTTCAAAGCCGAACATTCCGGCAAAAAACACCCCCGGGAACATACGTATGGCCTTATTGTAGTCTGCCACTGCGGAATTGTAGTTCTCCCTTGAATAGGCGATCCTGTTTTCGGTACCGGCTAGCTCGTCCATCAGATCTGTATATACCTTGTCGGATTTCAGTTCCGGATAGCTTTCCGCCACTGCGATAAGCTTATTGAGTGCGGATGTCACTTCTTCATTGGCCTCTGATTTCTCCGCCATTGTCCCGGCCTGCATCAGCTTTTCCCGTGCCTTGTTCACCTCGCTGAAAACCTCGCTCTCGTGATCCGTATAGCTTTTAACGGTTTTTACGAGGTTTGGTATCAGATCCGCTCTTCTCTGCAGCTGAGTGTCTATATTCGCTCCCTGCTCCTCCACAGCCGTCTGCTTTGAAACAAGTGAGTTATAGCCTCCGATAAAAAATACGGCAACAGCGGCTACCGCCACCAGAATACCTATAAGAATACCCTTTGAATTCATCTTTTTCCTCCGGTCATTCGAAACCCAAAGTCAAATGGCTTTTTGAACAGGTTCAAACACCATTTGGACTTTTGCTGTTTGTATCATCATTATAATTCATGACGAAAAAAACGCAAATATCGGGTGTATTATCTTTAGTAAAAATCTTGTATTTTTTTATGCTTACGATAATATAATTACAGCAAAAAAGAGGAGGCCCCTATGGAACTTACCGGAATGGGCATTGAAAACGAAGCGGCCGGTGTGGCTTTTTTCAGTGAGCTTGCCGACTCCCTCTTCCTTGACTATATCTATGTATCGGAGAAATTCAGGAGAAGAGGCATCGGAAGCGCTCTTATTGGAAAAACCATTGAAGCGCTTGACGGGTCAGGTCTTGTGGCTCTTCACGTAAACTATCCGGAGAGTGCCGCTGATATACACGGTCTGATATGAAGAAAACGGGGAAGGCCGGAGAGGAAGAGGCTCTTAAGCTTCTGGATGAAGCCTGGAGGCTCATCGAGGGCTATGATGACCCCGAATACGCGAAAAGAATGAAGATCAATTCATGACAAGGCACAGCATGGTAAGATCATCATACTGTGCTGTGCCGGTGGAAAACCCACTTACCTCCCGGCTCACCCTCTGCAGTATTTCCTCAGGAGTTTCGTCCTTCGATACCTGACTTAAGACAGCCTCCAGTCTGTCTTCTCCGAACATGCTGTCATCCCCCGAGTGAGCCTCGGGCACACCGTCTGTATATACAAACAACGCATCTCCTGAAGAAAGCTTATAATGCTCATCTTCATATCCGGTATCTTTGATCACCCCGAGAGATAATCCATGTTCCCGGTCTATAAGCCTGAATGGTTCATCTCCCGAGCGGATCGCCGGTTTTTCGTGTCCCGCGTTCGCACAGATAAGCTCTCCCGTGGACACGGTAAGTATCCCCAGCCACACCGTTACAAACATACAGCTGTCATTTCCCTCACATAACCAGTTATTTACATCCCGGAAAATGGCCGCCGGCGTACCGCCCACCATAGTCCTGTTTTTCAGCATGGTTTTTGAAACCGCCATAAATAATGCGGCAGGAACTCCCTTTCCTGAAACATCGGCAATTGTCAGAGCAAGGTGATCGTCATCCGGCATATAGCAGTCATAAAAGTCTCCTCCCACCTCTTTAGCGGCTTCAGAGGAGGCATAAACCTCAAATCTTTCACTTTCCGGAAAAACCTGCGGCAGCATCTGCATCTGTATGCTTGTGGCCACATTCAGCTCTGTTTCAACCCTTTCTCTTTCCCCCGCCAGCTTCTCTATCTCTTTTGTATACCTATCCATTTCGAGAGCCAGAGAAGAAAACTCATCCGCAAAAGCACCGATCTCATTTTTTGAACGGATGGCGGCCAGCTTACTTACAAGCTCGTTTGTATCCTTTGTATCCGAGTATTCGGAAACGCATCTCTTTACCTTGGCAAGGGGTCTTGGCACGATAAAATAAAGACAAATAAGGATCAGGATAAGTACCACAAGCATCATTACGATAACTTCATTCCGAATATAATCCGTGAATAGCATATCATCGTAAACCTTCTCTGCGGGAAGAACCCCGAATATTTGAATGTCTGAGGTTCCTTTATATGCGTAAAAGGGAATGCTGGTACCGAAAACCATCAATTTCTCGGGAGTGGAAAAGGCCCACTTCCATACCTCGGCCTTTGTTGCTTCATCCGTATTCGCTGCTACCTGCTGGAACTCCTTGATATCCCCTTCTTCTCCGAAAAGAATATCTCCGTCGTAGGTTATGTTTGTTAATAGAACAACGGGATCCTCCCCCTCGTGTTTTGTCATTGCGATGATAATGAGATAGTTCTGATCTTCATCCGTATATCTTTCGAGGATCTGCATGTAATCGTAATAACACCTGCATGCAAATCTTTTCTGTTCCTCCTCAGATAAGGATTCGGCATCCTCTGCGGTAACATCCCTGACCGATTCCCTGGAAAGCTTCTTCAGTATATCCCCTATTCTCTCCCTTTTTTGTAAAGCAGCCTTATCCTTTACAAGCTCTTCAGTATTATCCCTCCAATAATCTATAAACCAGGTAGTGGCTTTATAGTCATCCAGTTCGTCGGAAAGTGCATTGAGGTAATCCCCGAACATGCTTATATTTCCGGAAAGAGCAGTCGAAAAAGAAGCCATAGTCACCATATTTCCAACTGCCAGAGTTATCAAGGTGAACAGGATGATAATAACAGCTCCGATCTGTACCACTATCTTCCTTCTTTTTTTCCCGTTTCCTTTTTTCGCTTCTGTGCCCATATATTTACTTCTTCTCTCCTTCAATCACCGGATTCCCTGAATTTGACGAGGCGTTCAAACTGGATACGGATAAAGGCCGCTACCGGAACAGCCAGAAGCATTCCTAAAAGCCCTCCGACGGCACCGCCGAAAAGGAGAGCCACTATCACGAGTACCGGATGCACGTCTATACTGTTGCTCAGCAGCTTGGGATTTATAATGTTCCCGTCTATTGTCTGGATAACGAAAACAATGATGACTCCTATTATAATAAGCTTCAGCTCTCCCTTCAGGAGACAGCATATAATGGTCATAAAGTATGCCACAAAGGGTCCCACATATGGGATAAGATTTCCTATCCCTGTAGCAATACCGATGAGGGCTGCATAGGGTATGCCCGCCACAGACAGGGAAATCGTCACAACTATGGCCATAAACATGGCATCCGCCAGCTGTCCCCGGATATATCCCGCAAAGCAGGTATCAAGGTCTGACATGCATATCCGGAAGTAACCGTAGAACTTTTCACCGAGGAGCGCATTAAATACCCTGCTCCAGTATGCGCCCATTCCCTTGTTGTCATACAGGAAATAAATACTGAAGATGATGGCAAAGAAGAACTGTCCCACAGTATTTTTCACAAAATTAAAGGCTCCGAGAAGCCCGTTTCCGAATACGGCCGCAAGATCCGTGCCCCGTTTCCCGTCTATCGAGGTGATCTGGTGCCTGGCACTGCTTATTATGCTGTCCATATCGGGAAGAACGATATCATAGTTCATAAGGCTGTTCCTGATCTCATTATAAAAGTTGACAGTCTGGACACCGATATACTCTGCCATCAGCTTCAGGTCATCGAAGCTGATAAAGTGGATATTTGAAGTAATGGTGGAAAAGATCAGCGACAGAAGAATGAAAATAACGAGGAACAGGGAGAAAAAGGTGGTAAAGACCGAAATCCCCCTGCATATCCCGGGTTTTTTCTTCATCAAAGGTACTCTGAGAAGAAGAGCGTTGAAGAAATTCACAACCGGCAGCAGTATATAGGCGAATATGAGGCCAAGTATCAGCGGAGACACCACATCCAGTATCCAGGAAAGCAGTAAAAATACTCCCCTTAAAAAACCACCGCCCTGACCAAGCAGTAATATCGCAAGATATGATGCCGCCACGGTGATCACCGTCAATATGGCAATTTTTGTATATTTGTCATCCCAGAATTTTTTCATTGGTAAGACCGGATCCTTTCGTTTTCTTTCATTAATTCTGTATCTGAAGTCAGCTTATGGAAAAGCTGAAAATCCAAATTATGATATTCCATTACGCCTTCTTTGTAAACATAAGCATGGTAATATCGTCAAACTGTTTTGCTTCACCGACATATTCCTCTATCGTATTCTGCATATCCTTTATCTTCTCCTCCGGTGTGAGATCCGGCACTTTATTCAGGGCATCAAGCATTCTTTTGGCTCCGAAGAGCTCGCCCGAAATATTATTTGCTTCCGGCACCCCGTCCGAATACACAAAAACGGAATCGCCCTTCCCAAGGGTAAAGGAGCGCTCCTCGTATTCCTCATTTTCCCAGGCTCCGAGAGCTAAATTATGCTCATTTACCACAAATTCAAAGCTGCCTCCGCTACGGCGGATTACCGGCTTTTCATGACCTGCGTTTACAGCGGTTCCCCTCCCGGTTGAAAGCTCCAGCACTGCGATCCATACAGTGACAAACATCCCCAGGGAATTTTTCTCACAAATAAGCTTATTTACGTATTCCATGGCAGCGGCAAGTGACTCCTCCCGTCCCACGGCACCCCTGATATAGGCTTTGCAGACCATCATCATAAGAGCAGCAGGGATACCTTTGTCTGAAACATCTCCAATTACCAGTACCAGATGATCATCGTTAAGAAAGAAGAAATCATAAAAATCCCCTCCAACCTCCAGAGCCGGATCCATTATGGCATAGAGGTCAAAGTCACTTCTCTCAGGGAACGCCGGGAAGTCCGATGGCAGCTGGCTCATCTGTATCTCCCTCGCGGTATTGAGTTCGGACAGCATCCTCTCCTTTTCGGCTGCATTGGTCCTTATCTCCTCAACATAACTGTCTATGCTTATCGCCAGATCATTAAAGCCTGCTGCCAGAAGGCCTATCTCATTTCTCTCCTCCGTAAGACCGCCGAGATTCTTCGGGATATCCTCACTCCTCTTTGTTTCCGAATATTCCTGCAGCGCATTCTTCAAAAGCACTGCGGGCCGTACAACCGATTTACGGAGGATCAGCACCAGTATCACGGCCACAAGGATTATCATAAAAATACAGCCCGGCAGTATCCTCTTTACGATATTCAGGACTGTAGTACGGACAAGGGTACTGTCAGCGGATGACGTGAAAAGGCATACGGTATTCCCGTCCATTATGACCGGTATGCAGTAAACCAGCTTATCCTCCGCTCCCTTTGTCCTGAATACGGCTGTTTTCTCTCCGGAAACAGCATTTTGTTCCGCAGTCTTATAGTATTCACTGAGATCCTTATCAAGCGGACAGCTTATCAGGATATTCCCGGCTCCGGCATCGTCCTCATATTCACTGTTTATATCAGAAAAGAAAAGGAATTCACTGTCATCTGTGATCCTAATACACTTTGTGGTTATCGGTACACGGGCATTTTTGTCGGTATCGATCTCCAGACGGCTGGCAAGGAAGCAATAATCGGCAAAAACCTTCTGCTCTTCAACCTCGAGCTTTTTAAGCCTCTCTTCCGAAACGTTTGTCCGGTCAATCAGAAGATCCGTGTCCCCAAAATCCGCAAGACGGCTTTCAAGCTTATAAAGCTCATCATAATCCGTGGTCATATCACCGGCATTGGAACTCCAGAAGTCAAGAAGCCAGGGAAGACATTCGTAGTCATCGATACAGGATACACAACGCTCCGCCTCCATCTGCAGCATATCCCCCACCAGATTTTCAGCCATTTTTGATATCGTCCTTATCATGACCAGACTACAGGAAAAAACAGCTGCAGTAAACATAAGGGTAACAGCGGTCACCACAACGAATATCAGATTTTTATTCTTAATGTAGGAAAGTGCAGACTTCATCTGATCAGTCTCCGGTAATTAACGCTTCTCTGTTCAGAATACTCCCGGTTTCCGAACAGATAAAGCCTCTATAAGTTTACCCTGCAGTTCTTTTGAAAACCCGTTCTTCTCCATTTGAGAAAGAAAACCAAAGTCTGCAGACCATTTAAGGTAACGCTCCATATTTTCCGGTTTGGAAAAAGCAGCGGCCTCCATGGTTTCCGGTGAAATCTCCGCAAGTATCTCTTTCGGGAGTGAATCAAGCTTCTTTTTTATGACTTCCGCAATATAGATTTCCGTAACGGCATAGTCAGAAATGATGTCCCGGTCTGAAACACCGCATAGCTTAAGAATTTCAGCCGCTATGATCCCTGTACGGTCCTTTCCCGCCGAGCAGAAAAATGCGCTGTTTCCGTCGCTCATGCTTCCCGCTATGGTCTTTAGTATGAGTGCGATACGGTCTATGGAAGCCTCTGCCATTATGCAGTAGTCGATACTAAGGCTCGCCAAAAAACTCTTTCCCGCTTCACCCTTTAAGTCCGCTCCTTCCTCCTCCCGGAAAAAATGACAGGAAATAAGCCTCATATCATCCGGAGGACTGACCGGCTCCTCCCAGGCTTCATAGCTGCTCCTTAAATCTATAAGTGTCTTAATATCTCTGTCCCTGAAAGCCTGCCATTCGTTTTCAGTAAGCCTTGAGGGACAGTCACACCTGTACAGGCGGTTCCATGCAGTTACCCTTCCGTCCCCGGTCTCATACCCTCCAAGATCCCTGAAATTATAAAGGTTCGGAAGCTTTATCCTTCTCGTCGGATTCATTTTATCTCCTTATTCTCCGCAAAACACCACATCCTCTTAAATCCCTTTTCGGACAGTGACTTTGTCATAACGATGCCTCCGCACTGTCCGGAATACATAAATGACTCACACCTTGACAGAAGATACAGGGCATAGAAGTAATTAACCGTTGAATCCTCCAGAAAGTCATCATATTCCTTTCCTGTCGGATGGCGCTTCCTGTCAAGCTCGCTTATCGTATTCACGCCCTCTTTGATGAAATCCGTGACGCTGTATCGTTCCTGCGGGATTATCCTTATCCTTCCCGGAAATGCATTCACCATTTTTTTGAGGATATCCCTGTCCTCTGTGGCAAGGAAGATGCCGTCATACTTATCCTCCTCGATCCACTCCCTTATCTTCGGCAGGGCAGCTTCCACCGTGACCGGTGCCGAGGCGCCGCTCATTCCGGATGCTATATAATCGGATCCCCTTAAAAGTATCCCGAGCATTCTCTTTCCTTCAAATACACTGTCACCGTACTCCTTCATCTCACTTAAAAAGCCCGGATCCAGTGAGGATGAATTAAAATCATCCCCGGTACTGTAGCGGAGCATTTTTGTGAATAGCAGCCCGTAATAATTTGTAATATAGACCGTATTATTTTCATTGGAATCATAAGGCGTCATCCGTACACAAAAGTATTTCTCTATAATGTGATCCGCATACCTTGAGCTTCCCGGCTGCAGGGTCACCTCTATACCGAAGCGCTTAAGGAAGTTCCGGGTTCTTGCGTAAACCGTAAGTATGCTTCCTATTCCCTCACTTCTTGCCACCAGGATCTCTGCATATTTCACCTTATCCATACTGAGCTTTGTAAGCCACTGGTATACGAACACATGGTGAAAGAGCACCACCGGATCCATGGTGAAAAAGTCACAGATAAAGGCAGAGGGATAAAAAGTATTGATAAGCTTAAGAGTCTTTTTATCATCCTTATCAGGCTCCCTATGATCTATTATTATCCTCTCTTCCCCGGGATAAAACCAGTGTATCCTTTCATCCTGCCAGATAAGCTTTAGATCTGTAAACTTAAGCAGCACTCCGGTAAGGACCACCGTATATTCGCTGATCTCCTGAAACCAGACCCCGTCAAAGCCCTCAAATATATCAAAGCAGAGCCTGTCCCTGTCAGACTCGTCATAAAAAAGATAGGGTGGATACAGGGGATCCTGGTGAAAGAGGGGCGAATCCGGATACTTATCCGAACTCTCTGCAAAGAGCTGGTTTTCCTGATACAGAAGATCAAAATCCTCACCGTAAGGGTTTTTTACGTGAAAGCGCTTTTCCCCAAGGAGCACGGCATCCAGTGCCTTATGAAAAAGCTCCGGACAAAGATCAAAGGTCCTATGGTTCATCTCCCGGTCATATTCTCTTATAAGCAGCATATTAACCTCCATATACCGGAGCCCCGGTTCCTTTAAGTGCCTGTCAGGTGCCTGTTCTGAACAGCTTAAAGATCAGTCCTTACAGGCAATCACGACATTGCCGGTATCAGCCTTCGGCACCTCTATAAATAGTCCTGCCGCTTCGCATAGTATCTCTATGGATTCCATACCGCAGGACAAGTGCCAGTATGTGCTCTCGGGCACAATCACATATCCTCCCTTTCTCACCTTTTCGCACAGAGTAAAGAACATCTCCGAAATGCCCTCATAGTCCTCATTCTCACGGTAAGAAAGATCCAGAACAGCGTAGCGGAAGCCACCCGAAGCCTTACTTAAATTGTCAGGGGATGAGACCGTTACACCGGGCAGGAAAGTAATGTCATTGGACAGAACAAGTACTGATCCCACGGGCTTAATATCTTCAAGCACCTCTTTCACACTCTTCAGATCCTTCGGCCTGTCTTCAGGGTTCGTGATCCTCCCTGTAAACAGCATGTCAAAATACTTGCTCTCCGTTCTCTCCAGAAAATCACGGTCACGGTAGAGCTGCCCCTCATCCTCATTTGCAAGGTAGATAACCCCGGCGCTCGTATCCAGGTCAACCGTTCGGGCAAGGTGGTCAGCCACGGCCTTTCCGAGCCTCGCGTTACAGTAGCTCTTCTGACGTGTGATCATGGAAAGGACCGGAGCCTGGATCACATCCATTTCCTTATCCGTGATGATATGCTTTTTTAATCCCTTTGCAAGTGGTCTGAAGGGATCGTTAATGTGGGCAAAAAAGGCATCGGGGTTAAGATACGCGTCAAGGCAAAGGTCCGTCTCATGATGCCCCCATATCCTGTCGAGAAATTCTGCCGACATATCGCTTCCCATAGGACGGCAGTTTATCTCGATTAAGACCGGACCGTCCTTATCTATCATAAACTCACTGTGGACGTTTCCGTTCTCCACGCCGAGAGCGTTCAGTACGTCATAAGCATATTTTACAAGGGCGGTACAGCCTGCCTCCGGGCGGCTTAAGCTCTCCGTGTAGTTATAGACCATGCCGCCTCCCTCGACCTTTTTCTTGGAATGCTTCCAGATAGCGGAGAGCTTGTGCCTTCCCCTAAGGGAAACAGAATTCACAATATACTCCGTACCGCTTATCCTCTCCTGAAGGAGCATGCCCTCTTCTTCACCGCCCATATAGTTCCCTACTGCAAAGACCTCGTCATATGCGGCTTTAAGCTCCTCCTCGCTGTCACAGATCCTTACGTCCACCGAGCTTGCTCCCCGGTAGGGCTTCAGTACACAGCCCTTAAATCCCTGCTCCCGGTAAAAGCCTATGGCCTCATCAAGGTTATGGACTATCTTTCCGCGTATTCCCCTGATACCCCGCTCTGTTAAAGCCCGGTGCATCAGAAATTTATTTGTAAGTACCGGGATCCTTTCCATTGGATTCCCCGGAAGAGCGAGATCCTCTGAAAGCCTTGCCGCAAGCTCGATTCCGAGATCCGCTCCGGGAATAACGAACCCGGGCTTAAGCTCCCTTACTTTTTTCAGGGTATCCTTATACTCCTTTTCCTCCGGAAAAAAGTCTGCTCTTCCGTTATATTCGTGTTCTATCGGCCTTCTTACCTCTTCCATCAGATCAAATATCTCTTTACTCCGTCTGGACCATAGGCCTATGGGGTGAAATCCTCTTTTTTCTATATCTTCGAGGAAATTGACCCCTGTTGAAAAGGGATCAACGATAATGATATTTTCCATAAGTTAAACGCTCCTTTTCCTTAAGTGCTTTGATCAGCGCTTCCGGGATCTCATCCGGGTACTTTTTCTGCAATGATGAGAAGCCCGCTAAAAGCTCCTCCATGGAAGCATATCCCCCTGTGACCGCATCATTAAATGTAAAGGGCTCCCTTCCGGGCAGACGGACATCGTACTTAATGATACTCTTCATTGAAGGCTCTGAAGCGATCTTTGAAAGAGTATCCTCTTTTACGTCCGGCATCTTGAACTGGCAGGAAAAGCTTAAGTTCTTCGTATCATTATAGTCAACGGCCGCCCCCACAGCTTCATCCATATAGACATCATAGGGCAGCCTCCCCTGGGAAGCGGTTATAAGGGTGGTGAGACCTGACCAGCGGTTATTTATCTCAAGGATATACCACTTATCCTGAACAAGGACGAGATCCACTTCCATTATGCCGGAAAACCCCATAAGCTCCGCGAGACGCTTAAGCTCCGAACGCACCTCCTCGATATGAAGCTTTGGATCAAGGATGGGACCGTACTTAATGGTGGTCTGCCCCAGAGGGTCATTCAGCTGACCCGGCACCGTATTGAATATCCTGAAGGGCGGCGAAACATAATAATTTCCCCTGTCTCCGTGCACCTCGGCGCCGTACTCCTCCCCCTCCAGAAACTCTTCCAGTATCACATCCTCCGTAAGGCGGTCAGATAAAAGATAAGCTTTTGCATCCTCATAGTCCTTTGCAATATAGATACCCATCGAAGAAGATCCCGTGGTGCTCTTTATAACGACAGGCATCTTCATATTCTCTGTCTCCCAGAGGATATATTCCTGATAGACGTTTCCTGTGCAGGCTTCCCCGAGCTTATCCGTCTTAAACAGTTCATAGTGGAGATACAGGGCATCCGGTATGCGAAATCCCCCGTTTTTAAGGATCTGATGGGTCCTCCATTTATCAAAGCAGTTCATTGCCGTATCTGTTGAATAGCAGTAGGTATCTATACCCTTTTTCCTTAAACCCTCCGCGATAGCTGCATCCCGGAGTCCGTTCCAGTCATATCCGCTGACCGGTCCCGGCATGGCTACCGCGATGTCAGGCTTTAGCTCCTCCACTGCCTGCAGAAATTCCGGGAGCTTTGCCTCCATCGGAAGTATCTTCAAGGTGATGTTTTCCGGCTTATCCGAAAGCTCACCGTCGGTGATATCCAGAAAGTACCTTCCGTTAAGCTGCAGCACCAATGTGATATCATAGTCCGGATGGCGCTTTGCCATCTCGTCCCATTGCCTTGACCACTTTGGGAAAACCGTGCAGTTACTGCTCTTATCCCGGTGCTTACTGTTACTTGAATAAAAAACCACGCGCTTCATTCTACTAAACTTTCGTTCCTTTCTTTTTACGTATCTTTTCAGAGTCCTTACTGCTCCGGACCGTATCTTTTCAGAGCCCTTACTGCTAAGGGAAGCTTTAGTTACCAGTTTACGGATCCTATAAGCGAATCAATAAGAGGCAGGAAATTAACCTTCGCGTCATCAATGCTGGCCTTTATGATGGCCGGATCCGCGCCCCTCCCGAATACCGGGGCAAGTGCCACCTTAAGCTTTGAAAAGATGCATATCTGCTCCTCTATCCTGTCCCTCTCTTCCTTTGAAAAGTCCGCAAAATAGCTGTCGATAAGTCTCCGCCAGGTTTTCTTAATTAGCTCCGCCGGCATCTTTGTATGTCCCTCCGCAAACTCCGGGCTAAGCTTCAAAAGATTCACCTGCGTGGCTGCCGTGGCAAGGAAATCAAAGACCGGATGCCCGATGCTTAAGTCTCCCATATCAATAAGCATCAGTTCCCCGTCTTTTACCATGACGTTATTCGGATGATAATCCCCGTGTATCAGGGTATCCCTGTCCGGAACAGAGGCCACAAGGCCGTGGAGCTTTTTTATCTCATCTTCTGTATAGTACTCACTGCAGCTGTCTATCGAGCTGTGGTACAAGTCCTTTATATACGGGAAATACTCCGAGTCTCCTTTAGTAGTGTGGATCTTCTTATAAAGCTCTATATAGAGCTCCGTATAATGATCATATTCGTCCGGCTTCTGTTTAAGGGTTATGGAAAGCGGCACCGCATCAATAAGCTCGAAGAGGATCCCGTAGCAGTCATCGACCTTCACGACCGTATACGAAATGGCAGTCTGGATACCGGAAAGAAGCGCCTGCTGTGCAAGATCCCTTTCCCTTTCGATATCGCTTAAGGGTGTGGATGCAGAAAATACCTTTATCACATTTTCCCGGTCAACCCTGTAAACCGCACCGTTGGCACCCTGGCCGATAAGTTCAAAGCCCTCCATCGTAAACTGCTTTAATGCCTTATGAACATCAAAAAGCCGGAGGAACCCAACATCTCCCAGGATATCGTAGATCTCAACGGATACATTTTCTATCCGCACCTTATTCTTCTCACCCTTTGCCATATTTAAGAGAACGCGTAGACCGGCACTGGAAATATATAAAAGCTCATTAAAATCAAAAATAAGCTGCTCCTGCCTGTTCTCCTGCCGGAGCTTTGTAAGCGCTTCCTCCGTTTCCTTTGAATTTTCCCTCGTTATCCTGCCTTCAAAGCTTATAATAAGCTCCTTTTCCCCTGCTTCCTTTAATCTTACTCCGTCCATTACATATCCTCCTTTTTCTGAGAGTCTAAGGATCTGTTCAAAAAATATCATTCAGATGGTGCCGATGCCGCTAAGTTTAGCGAAACGAATGTAGTTTATTTAGTGTCATTCTGATCGAAGCGGATGCTGTTTATTCAATGTCATTCTGAGCGAAGCGATTGTACGTAATGTCATTCTGAGCGAAGCGATTGTACGTAATGTCATTCTGAGCGAAGCGATTGTATGTCATTCTGAGCGAAGCGATTGTACGTAATGTCATTCTGAGCGAAGCGAAGAATCTTTTAAAACGCTTGGAAAGATCCTTAGCTTTGCGCTCAGGATGACAAGGTTCTGCGCTCAGGTTGATTAAATACTGTATAGGCTGTAATATGCGCCCTTCTTTGACATCAGCTCTTCATGGCTTCCGCTTTCCAGTATCCTTCCGTGGTCAAGTACAATGATAAGGTTGCTGTTCTTAATGGTGGAAAGGCGGTGTGCTATCACAAAGGAAGTCCTGCCCTTCATGAGATTATCCATTCCCTCCTGTATGAGCTTCTCCGTTCCCGGATCCACTGAGCTCGTGGCTTCGTCAAGGATAAGTATCGGGGCGTTTGCGGCAACTGCTCTTGCTATATTAAGAAGCTGCCTCTGCCCTTCCGCCAGGTTCTCCGCATCCCGGCATAAAACCGTATCATACCCGTCCGGCAGACGGAGTATAAAGTCGTCTGCCCTGGCTTTTTCCGCGGCCTCCATACATTCCCTGTCCGTAAGGAGCGGATTGCCGTAACGGATATTGTCAAGGATACTGCCGGTAAAAAGGTGTGTGTCCTGCAAAACGATACCTATAAGGCGCCTTAAGTCCTCCTTCCGGTATTCCCTTATATCCGTTCCGTCCAAAAGTATGCGTCCGCTGTCGAGGTCATAAAAGCGGTTCAGTAGATTGGTGATGGTAGTCTTTCCCGAGCCTGTCGAACCCACTATGGCTATCTTCTGCCCGCTCTCCGCTGTGATATTAATGTCATAGAGGATCTGTGTCCCCGGAACATATGAAAAGTTCACATTCTGAAGCTCCACCCTTCCCCTTACGTCTCCGGGAAGAATGGCCTTTTTGCCGCTGTCCTCTTCACATTCTTCATCCATCATCCCGAAGATACGCTTTGCCCCGGCAAGAGCCGTTACACAGGAATATATCTGCCCTGACGCAAGGACAACAGGCACATTCATGGTCTTTGAAAGGGAGAGGAAGGCTATGGTCTTTCCTATGGTCATATTTCCCCAGCCGTTTATCACAAAGATACTGCAGAGCAGAGCAAACAGAAAGTAAAATACGATATTACCGGCCTGCATATTTACAGCGGAGACTATACCTGTGTATTTCGAAGCCTTAAATGCACTTTTCCTTAAAGCCTCATTTTTTTCCCTGAATTCTTCTAAGCACTTATCCTCCCGGTGAAATACCTTTACAACCTTCTGTCCGCTGAATATCTCTTCCACATATCCGTTAAGGCTCGCCAGATTCTCCTGCTGCTCCGAGTATGAGCTCCTTGCCGAGCCTACGATCTTCATGCTGACCCCCATCACCAGTCCGACCATCAGGACTGAAAGGAGTGCTAAGGGGATATTCAGGTACAGCAGCGCAGCGAGGATAGCCACAACCGTAATGACCGCGGAAATGATATTCGGTATCCCCTGACTTATCATCTGCCGTATGGCATCCGTATCATTGGTATATACGGACATTATCTCACCTTTTGAATGGGTATCAAAGTACTTCGCAGGGAAATGCTCCATTCTGTCAAAAATATCTTTTCTAAGGTCATACATTGTGCCGTGTGTCATCCGGGCGACTGACCTTGCCTGGATAAACTGCGCAAGAACACCGGACAAAAATATAAAGATAAGAACTATCAGCGCCTTAAGAAGAGCCGCAAAGCCCGAAGCCTTATCCTCCATGTCGATAAGGGGAGTGATGTACCTGTCCACCAGCAGGGAAAGATAGGCGTATGCTGCTACCGAGCTAAGGGCGGATACCACAACGCATATGATCGTTACAGAGAAAAAGAAACTGTATCTCTCAGTGATGTATTTTAGGAGACGCTTTAAGCTGTCCTTCATGACGCCTCCTTTCCTTCTGCAGCTGTGCAGAGCACCCGGTAGGCCTCGCAGCTCCTTATCAGATTTTCATGGGTATCAAAGCCGCAGACTCTTCCCTTACTTAAAACAAGGATCCGGTCTGCTTCCCTGACAGAACCCACTCTCTGGGTGATGATAAGCTTTGTCATATCCGGCAGATCTTCCTTAAGGGAGAGACGTATCCTTGCTTCCGTAGCGGTATCAAGGGCAGAAAGAGCATCATCAAGTATCAATATCTTCGGCTTTTTTATAAGCGCCCGGGCAAGGCAGAGACGCTGCCTCTGTCCTCCGGAAAGATTTGATCCACCCTGAGAGATATAAAAGTTTAATCCGCCCTCCTTTTCCTTTATAAAGCCCTCCGCACAGGCAAGGCGGCAGGCTTCCTCGCATTCCTTGATCGTTGCGTCGCTCTTTCCCCACCTTAGGTTTTCCATAATGGTCCCGGAAAAAAGAAGGTTTTTCTGAAGGACTACGGCAATATTCTTTGTAAGGCTATCTTCGTCATATTCCTTTACATTTCTTTTACCCACCGTGACCTGTCCCTCTTTTGCGTCATAGAGCCTTGAAATAAGGCTGACAAGCGAGGTCTTTGACGAACCGGTGGCGCCTACTATCCCTATCATTTCGCCGCTCTTAATACTGATACTTACGTCCTCCAATACGTTCTCTCCGTTTCCCTCGCCGTAACGGAAGGAAACTTTGGAAAACATAACCGACCCATCCTCCATTTCAGGAGACCTTCCCTCGGGGAAGGCGACTGAGGGTTCTTCGGAAAGGACCTCCTTAACTCTTTTTACGGAAGCAAAGCTTGAAGACAGCTGTACAAAGGAAAGAACAAGCATGGCCATATAGGTCATTATCTGAAAGGCATAGGTTATGAAGCCTGTCAGGTCACCTACGGACATTTCTCCCACACTTATATACTTCGCCCCTATCCAGGCGATCCCGATAAAACAGAATTCAAGGGACAGCATCATTATGGGATTATTAAAGGCAAGAAGCCTCTCAACCCTTATAAATCCTTTTTTTACAACGGCTGCCTTCTCATCAAAGCTTTCGGATCCGGCTTTTTCCCCGGCAAAGGACTTGACCACCCTTATACCGGTTACATTTTCCTGGATATGCTCATTCAGTGCGTCATAGTCCTCATAAACCTCCCGGTACATTACTATGCTTTTTATGATAATGACGGAAAGAAAGATTCCGATGATAAAAACGCCTGCTACCAGAACAAGACTTAATCTCTTATTAAGCTGAACCGTGAGGATAAGAGAATAGACCACCGCCACGGGAGTCTTAAAAAACTGGGTAAGAACAGTCTGGGCCGCTGTCTGTATATTACCGATATCCGTGGTCTGGCGGACAACGAGACCCGACACCCCGTATTTATCCAGATTTGAAAATGAAAAGCTCTGAACCTTCTTAAAAAAGCCCTCCCGCAGATTGGCAGCAAGACCGCTCGATGCCTTAGCCGAAAGGACATATCCTATAAGAGCCGTAATAAGGGCAGACAGCGCAAATATCAGCATATAACCGCCCCAGCGAAGCACCTCACCCATATCACTCTTCTCAATGCCATAGTCCACGATACGGGTAGTCATAAGCGGGATCATGGTTTCCATCATGCCGCTTATTATCATAAATACAGGTGCCAGTATGAATATGCTTTTATACTGCTTTACCTGTTTCAGGATCGAATTCCGCAATGTCGATCCCCCTCCTCTCCAACACTGTTTTTAAGGTGCTTCCGAATTCCCTGTTTCCTCCGGCCTCATGAATAAAGAATTTGTATCAGCCCTGTGCAGGACCGATCGCTTTAGCCCGAGTAATGAACCTGAAAACAGTCCTTTTTTCATGGATTGTATTTAGCTCCTTTAAGGCAATATGATCCCTAAATTGTTCTGCTCAATGTTTACTTCTGTCTTTAACGGGGTGATGCCCTCGGATAACAGCTCTTCTTTGAAAGCGGAAACAAGAGCCGCATCCTCATACTTATGGGCGATCTCCGCCATAAATCTACCCTTTGGGGCGGTGAGCACAAGTCCGTTCGTATTGTTGACACCGGCAACGGTATACTCTTCAACATACTCTTCGATCCCCGGAATATCGTATCTCCCCACATAGCTTACAAGAGCTGACGGAGTCATATCCGCGATCAGAGAGTGCTTCAGATAGTACTCTGCTTTTTCATCAATACCGGACAGCTTCTCCATTTCAATAAGGGTATCTCTTTCTTTCTTTAAGAGCTCGTTTGTTGCCCCGGGATCCCGCTGCAATTTCAGCATTTCCCTTCCCTTCCGGCAAAGGGCAGCGTTGTCCTGCCCTGCATCATCCCTGGATATCACGAAGTGAAGGAACTTTGTTATAAGTGACATGCTTTCCGAAAACCCGTACTCCGGACTTACATCACAGGTGATCCCCATATCCAGGAATTCCGGAACTTCACTCAGGCAGCGTATCAGAGCCCGGTAGTAAATAACCGCAAACCACACGGAGGGAGACGCATTAAGTTCCCGTATCCTCTTCATTACCCTGTCTTCATCAAGGGTAAATACACTGAAGTAATATCCAGCTTTTTTCCCTTTTTCATCTTTATTCAGTTCTTCCCCGAGGCGGCTCATCTGATATGGCTTTACTTCATCCGGAAAGCCCTTCCATACCTTAGGGATCTCAGGAAGCTTTTCAAGAGGCTGTAAAAGCTCCTCTCCCGGCTCCGGAGGGAGGTCCGGTCTTCTGACTCCCTCCCACTTAGGATCCACGCCGTATTTATCCCATACATACTGATAGAGTACGGAAAAGCACCAGTTAAATAAGCCCCTTCCCCCGCCAAGATTATGGGCAATGGCGAGGCAGATATCATTTCCCTTATAATCTCCGCATATCAAATGTCCGTTCATCTCTTCGGACCCGAATGCGGGCATCGGGGAAACCGTCTCAAAAACCGGAACTCTTAAAGGATTTTCCACAAGAACATAAGCACCGTTCCGGACAACGGTCTTTTTTGCAAGATAGGGATAGCGCTTCATGGTCTTCTGCACGGCAGAATCTAACACATCACCGTCCACAGGATCCTTCATACGGAACCTGTATCTCATTGTGAGCGGCCCGAAATACTTCATGGTATATAAAAGTCTGGTATTATAGTCTATCATTGCTTTCCTTCGGTTTTTTGTGATATCCTGCAGGGCAAACCGCGCCCGTCGACTTATTATAGCATATTACATTCCCGGATCCTTTGGAGCTTTTATCAGGCTATTCCTGCGTACTCATAGCCGGCTTCCGTAATTGCGGCTTTTATAAGCTCCTCATCCACGTCTCCGGTATTTGTGATGGTTACCAGATTCTCCTCATGGGAAGCTACAGCCGATTCGACTCCTTCAACAGCCTCGACAGCTTTCTTTACACGAGCCTCACAATGAGGGCACATCATTCCGTTTACTTTGATCTTCATTTCACTTTTCTCCTTTTCTTTTGCAGTATTTTTTATTTTATCATTATCAGCCTCAGCATCGGCCGGGCGGATGATCCTGTGAGCTATCGTGTCTCTTGGCAGTTTATCCCTGCTTCCGTCATATACCTTTAGCCAGTTTAGTCTAAGTGCGTTTGATACCACACAGAAGCTTGAAAGCCCCATAGCGGCTGCTCCGAACATCGGATTAAGTGTCCAGCCAAAGGCGGCAGCATAGCAGCCTGCAGCAAGGGGAATTCCGATCACGTTATAGAAAAATGCCCAAAACAGATTTTCATATATATTTCTGATCGTTGCCCTTGAGATCCTGACAGCAGCTGCCACGTCGCGGATACTGTTTTTCATAAGAACAATATCCGCTGCATCAATAGCAATGTCTGTCCCTGCTCCGATAGCGACCCCGACATCTGCTGCGGTAAGGGCAGGAGCATCATTTATCCCGTCCCCGACCATAGCAACCCTTCCCTCTTTCATAAGCCTTCTTATAACGGCCTCTTTTCCGTCGGGAAGTACCCCTGCGATCACTTCGTCTACTCCGGCCTGCTCTGCAATTGTCCCCGCCGTGATCTCATTATCACCGGTCAGCATCACCACATGGATACCCATTTTCTTTAGCTCGCTGACTCCCTGAGGCGTATCCTCCTTTATGGTATCGGCAACGGCGATTATTCCGGCCAATCTGTTATCTTTTGTGAAAAGAACCGGTGTCCTGCCCTTCGCGGAAAGCTCCTTTAGGCATTCAGAGGCTGTTTTTTTGCTTTCTTCCTCTTTATCTCCTCCTATGACTGATGCGCTTAAGGCATCGCGGCTTTCCGGCATACCCGTTATAAACCTGTCCTTGCCGCCTGCTATTAAAGCTCCGTCGAGCTTCGCCCTTAATCCGTTTCCTGACAGGACTTCAAACTCCGTTGTCTCCCGGAGCCTGATACCAAGCTCCTTTGCATGCTCTACGATCGCGCTTGAAATAGGATGCTCACTTTTCGATTCAAGGGCATAAGCGACTGTCATCAGCTCTTTTTCATCAAAACCGTCTGCGGGAATAATATCTGTAACACGCATGATCCCAGTGGTTATCGTCCCTGTCTTATCCAGGGCGACTATCCTGGTTTTCCCCATAATCTCCTGCACTGCTGCAGTCTTAAACAGTATCCCGTTTTTCGCGCCTACGCCGTTTCCAACCATTATCGCCACGGGAGTTGCAAGGCCCAGGGCACAGGGGCAGCTTATAACCAATACCGATACCGCCCGGGCAATTGCATATCCTGTGGTCTGTCCCGAAAGCAGCCAGACTATAAACGTGACAAGCGATATCCCCAAAACCGCCGGCACAAAAACGGCTGAAACCCTGTCGGCTATCTTCGCGATCGGCGCCTTGGTTGCTGCGGCATCACTCATCATCCGGATGATCCCTGAAAGAGTGGTATCCTCCCCGACCCTCAAAGCTTCGCAGACCATATACCCTGAAGTATTGATGGTTGCTGAAAAAACCCTGTCACCTGCCTGTTTTTCCACAGGTACGCTTTCTCCGGTCAGTGCGGACTCATTTACAGCGCTTTCGCCCTCTTTTACAATACCGTCTACCGGTATGCTGTCCCCGGGTCTTACCACGAATCTGTCTCCAACCTTAACCTCATCTATGCCGACAGTTTTTTCTGTACCGCCCTCCAGGATAACGGCAGTCTTCGGAGCAAGCTTCATCAGCGATTTCAGGGCATCCGTGGTTTTTCCCTTTGATCTCGCTTCCAGGGTCTTTCCGACCGTGATCAGGGTAAGTATCATTGCTGCAGATTCAAAATAGAACTGATCCATATAGTAGAGGATCTGCGCTGTATTTCCTTCCATTACGGCGCCTGTCATTGCAAAAAGAGCGTATACGCTGTATGAGAAAGATGCCGTCGCTCCGAGGGCTACCAGAGTATCCATATTCGGGGATCCAGAAATAAGTCCTTTGACGCCGCTTATAAAAAATTTCTGGTTTATCACCATGACAGCTCCGGCTATCAGCAGCTCATATAAACCCATTGCCACATGGTTACCGTCAAGAAACGGAGGCAGAGGCCAGTTAAAAAGCATATGCCCCATTGAAACATACATAAGCGGGATCAGCAGGATTACCGAAGCGGCAAGCCTCTTTTTAAGCACCGGTGTTTCTGTATCCTTCAGCGAATCCTCATAGCTTCCCAAAGAGGAGCCTCCTTTATTCGGCTTTTTTCTGACCGCACCGTAGCCGGCCGCCTCCACGGCCCTGATTATTTCCTCCGCTGATGCGTTTCCTTCAACACCCATTGAATTCGTAAGAAGGCTTGCCGCGCAGCTTTCCACACCATCTACGGCATTTACGGCCTTCTCGACCCTGGCCTGGCATGCGGCGCAGCTCATTCCTGTTACTTTATATTGCTCCATTTTTTTCGATGCTGTTCCTTTCTCTTTCAATATTCTTCCGAAGCCCTTATTTCATAAGCTTCTTAAGCGTAACCACAAGCTCGTCGATGATCTCATCATTACCCTCACGGATATTATCAGCCACACAGGTTCTCATATGATTGGAAAGAAGAACCTTATTAAAGCTGTTTAGTGCGCTGGTAATCGCAGACACCTGCATCAGTATATCTGTGCAGTATGCATTGTTTTCAAGCATTCCTTCAACGCCCCGCACCTGGCCCTCTATCCTTTTCAGCCTGTTCATAAGGTCTTTTTTCTCTTTATCTCCTCTTTCCTTATGCTTTCCGGAGCAATGCGGACAGCAGCCGTTCATTTCTTCCGTATTGTTTTTGTTCAAAGACATATTTCCCTCCAATATAAATACCCCACCGGGGTATATCGGCTTTAACCAATTAAACTCGCAAACGCTTCGCTTTTTGCTCGTTATAAAATCGCTGCTGACGCAGCTCTCCGGGTACGGGGCTTATAACCCCGCACCCGAAATCAAGATATTCCCACCACCTAAGATTATTTTATATATACCCTGGAGGGGTATCTGTCAAATCAGCCCGCACTTTATCAGCATCCCCGGCCTTCATCCCGCACCTCCTATCTGCATTAAAAAACCACTATAGAATTACTGAATATTACAGTAATCTCTATAGTGGTATATCAGATTTCCACTGACTCCTTACTCCGCTAAGCTTCGAATTTATAGCGCATACCACGGATATTACATAGCCGTGATCTGTTGTGATCAGCCTTGAAACACTTTGATTTATCTGAGTGTTCCATCATGATCTGACTTAATCTTCCTTAAGCGGTTTTATTGCTCCTTAAAACCTGCGGTAGTTTTTATGGTAGTATGAATAATCAATTTGCGAATTGGTAGTATAATGTTTCATTAAATAAAACCGCCCAGAATCGAATAACATCTATCACTTTTCACCGGACAGACCTCCTTGAGTAAATGTGCTCTTTCCTACCCTCTACAAAACCTAATAAATCCTCTATCGAAATCCTATATGTTAATTCATGAAATTATCATCCAACGGTAATATCCGTGTACGATCTAATATAATATTATTTATCCCATATACATCAGTACCTATAATTTTATATTTTTTATTCAAATCATCAGTAGCAAAAAGGACTACATTCTTCCCTCCTTGTGATAATGAACTGTGAAATATAATTCCATCAAATCCTTGAAGTTTAATATATTCACAAATAAATTGTGTGGGGATATAGTCCAATGGATTTCCATAATTTCTATCTGAAAACATCTTATCTAACACAGTTCTGCTAAACACATACTTGTCTTCCTCATTTACATTTCTTTTTGTTTCATTTGTAAAATCAAATAACTTTACCGTATTGGTTATTTCTATAGAGGCGACACTATAGGTCTGTCCGTATTGCGGTCGCATCTCAATTAGTGCTGTATCAATATCCTCGGCTGCATACAGATAACTTATTCCTTCTGGATTTACCCTCATTGATTTTGTATTATTAGCCGGCGGGGCATCATTCTCTTCCGCCTTAAATCCCCAAAACGAATCAGACTCATCAACTACTTTTTTATATTGTGTTTTTATCCTTTCTTTAATCCCCGGTTTCCAAGCTAAGCCAGTAAGTATGGTGCTAAGAATAGAATAATTTTGAAAATCGTTTTCCTCAATAGATAATTCCGGCATTTCTTTTTTTATAAAATCCATACACATTATTACAAACCAATTCGAAAAAAAATCATGTGTAGTGTATTCTCTGCATCGATATAATATAACTCCTTCCTTAAATTCCGTTGTAGCGATTGATGATAATTCCTTTATTTTTTCTAAAATTTTACTTTGCGGAAAATATCTGTTTTTATGAAGTATTTCTTCTCTAAATTCAATCCACAATGCTTCGTCTTCACATTCCCGAAACTGTATCAACCTTAATAAAGCAATAATAGTATTCCACCCTTCATCTAAAGCTTTGCTATTCTCTCCCATATTTCTATAAATATTTATCAAATCATTTGATAGTAATTCATTTATTTTTTCAGAATCGCAAAGATTAATCACGCTATATCTCCCCTTATCTATATTAATAGATATCATATCATTTTTATCAATCAACTATTATTATCCAAATTCTATAATATCAATTTTACTATAACAAAAAACAGCAACCCCGACAATTATATCATCAGTACAATAATGTTTCTTGATATCATCAGTACAATATTGTTTCTACGTCCCATACCACTCCCAAAAGGATTTAGCATTAATCCTTAGTTGGTTCCCGATTTTTTCCACCTTAAATGGTGCTGTTTTAAGGTATTCATATGTCTTATTCTCTCCAAGTCGAAATATTTCCTTTATATCCTCCGCTGTAAGAAACAGTGTGTTTTGATATTTTTCAGGGATAAATGTTGTTCTTTCCATAAATCTCCTCCCTCATGAAATGAAAAAGCAGCAAACCGCTGGGATCTACTGCTTTCGTTGTTGGTTATTCTGTTTTTCTTGTTGAATTTAAAGCCTCGCTGAATATTTACTCTGATCAGTTTCAGGTATCTTCAACGCCTGCATAGCTTGTGTTGGTGTCCAATCCATAGTATCCATGAGATTCTTAATATCCACAAGCTTTTCATCTGCTCTTTCTTCCGCTATCTCTTCTTTCATCAGCTCTTTAAGTGCCTGACACATCCTTTCATCCCTCCTTATCTTATCAAAAAGCTCTGCATTTTCCGAAACACTCACCTGAAGAACCGCATCTATATCATTTAGTTCTCCGGGTTCTTTTGCCTGTTCCGCCTCCTGCAGAAACGTCCTCACATCATCTTCTTCTGCATTCTTTGATAAAATCTTAAGCCCCGGATGTTTTTTCCCATCCATGTTACCTGTTACAATAATCTGAGTATCAAAAAGAACCTTTCCCGTAAGATAATAAATTCCTTTATACTTTTCCGTAATCACTACATCGGATCCTTCAAGTATCTTGAATAACTCCCTCGGATAAGCCTCCCGTATCATGGTCAGTGTAAGTTCTTCTGCCGGTATTTCATTCACATGCTCACCAAGTGCTTTATACAGACAGCCGTATGATATCGTTTTGTAGTAGTCATCGATGGATAGGGAATCTCCAATTCCCTTATACTCAAAGACGTTAAACTGCTTAAAGAGTTTACCAATCTCATTCTCAACAACCACAGATGGATTTTTCTTAATCACAAGCAGATCCATCTCAAGAGCCTGCTGGCTCAGTTGATACTCCGAATCGAAAAAAAGGTCGTCCTTATTCTCTTTTAATTCCCACTTTGTGGCTCCGAAAAATGCCGGATGCCAGTATGTTTTTTCTAATGTCAACTTATCCATTTCACCCCCATTCTAAACCTTGCAGACCTTAATTTCAATAAACCCATGATTAAATTTCGGGAAATCTGACCATTTCCCGGACAGCAACCGCTTAACTGTCTCCTTCATGCCGGACGAGTCCCTGTCAAGGGTGCGGCACAAAACACTATGGCATATCAGAGCATACCGCGCCGCACTTGCAACGCCCTTTACAGGGACTCGCGCGGCGTGGTACCCTCGGAAAGCGGTTGCGACCGAAAGCAGGTCAGTTTTACCGTCTATACCACACGTTATAGGCTCGGCTCATCCCGGTCACGCCTGATCACTCTTTTCCTCTCTCGCTCTCCGATCTCTCTCTGGTCTTTTTCCGCCTTCATTTTTTTCATTTTCTCAATTATCGAAGGCCTGTCCTCGGGTCTTAAAGGTTTATTCCCGGTGTTTCTCTCCGTTCTTACCGGTTCTTCCTTAACTGCAGGTTTATTCTTCGCAGCCTCCTTTTCTGCCTTTGCCTTTTCCGCAGCATCCCTTTCCCTTAATACCTCATCATAGATCTCTGCCCTGTTTGTCCTGAGGATAGATCTGATTTTCTTAAGGTTTGCTGCCTCTTCATCCTTGGCAGCCTTCTTCTCATTAAGCGTTTTAAGCTCTGCTTCAAGTGATCTTAATTCTGCCCTCAGATCCTTTATCGGGACTGTTCCGTCAGGATACCTTTTTCTTATAAAGCGGTTCGCTTTATTAAAGGCTTCCAGCTCCTCACCATGCTTCTTTTTATAACTATCCTTCTGCAGCTGGAAAAAGAAACTGTTATACTTTTTATTGAATTCTTTGGTTTCCCTCCGGGTCTCATAATTACTTATGATATTTTCAACCTCTGTCTTCCTTTTTTCCTTCCTCTTGACCTTATCGCAGATATCCTTGTATCCGGCAGATCTGACAGTATCAAACTCAGCAAATTCCATTATGGTATGCACATCATTATTCTGCAGATATCCCACAAGGGGAGAGATCTCTTTTAGATCTTTTGCAGAGCATTTGTTCTTCGCTCCCCGGCTCCATTCAATACGTTCCTGTTGCCGTTCCGTCATATAATCAGTTATGGCATAGATCACGTTTTCACTCCGCTCCCGGTCTCTCTTTTCTTTTGCCCCGGAAACTATATCATTCTCCAGTATTATGAGTTTTCTGAATTCCTGTACTAATGATTTCCTTTTCTCATTCAGTTTCTTAATCGTCCGGTTAAGACTCCCGGCAAAAGTTTCAATCCCTTTCCTTTCAAGACCGAGTGCCGCACCGCCCATATGGACTGTCGGAACCTCCTGTTTACCTTGCCTTATGAATGACCGCATATCCAATCTTTCGCTGCGCCCGTTCTGTTCCAGATAATAGTTGGTTATCAGTTCCCAGTCATGCCTCCACGCTTCGGCATACTGCCTGTTATTCCAGTCAACGGTATTCTCCTTATGGCTCTTATAATTACCGCTGGGAAGCCTGATCTTATTTCCGTTTTCATCAAGCTCATAAACCATCCTGGATTTTGGCAGCCACTTCCCATTTTCATCCAGCGCCCTCATGGTCAGAAGGATATGGACATGGGGATTTCCATCCCCTTTATCATGGATCGCAAAATCACAGCACATCCCCTTATCCACAAACTCCTTCTGACAGAATCCAAGCACAAGGTCCCGGCAGTCTTCTATCGGGATTTCCTTTGGAAGTGCTGCAACGATCTGTCTCGCATACTGAGCATCAAAACGCTTCTCAGCTTCCTCAACAGAGTTCCATAATTTTTCCCTGTTTTCGAACTCCGGAGGAGCATGGACTGGAAGCAGGATATCTTCATAAACCACTTCCTTTTTCCGGGAATAATCCTTGTATTTCATATCCTTTTCCGAGTACAGTTTCTGGCCGCTGTTATATGCTGCAGAAGCCACAACTGATTTTCCTTTGCTGCCTTTCACTATCGAAATACTGAAGTGCGGGCATGGCATAAATAATCACCTCTCTTTCCACAAAACAAAAGCAGCCTCCGTTCATTTTTCATAACGTAAAGCTGCTCATCAATAGCTACCGGTTTTCACTTTTCAATAACCAGAAACGGGGGCGTTGCGGGGGCTCAATATCTTCCGGAAATCCAGTACAGAAATCCGCCCCCGCAGAGGGGGTAGCGGAAAACAAAAAGCCCCAACATCTTCCATCATTTCAAAACCCGAAACTGGCTTTTTGGTTGGAGCGAGGGGGAGACTTCCCCCTACAAAAAACCACAAACATAATTCATCACTTCCTTTCCATTTTTCATATGATCATCACTCTGGATCCCGATTCGGAATCCGAATTTTTCCAGTAATCAAAATCACCTTCTCAACCCCCGGAAAACTGCCGGGATTGTCTCTACCGGAGCCCTAGATTTAAAACAAAAATGACGCTCTCCGATCAGCAATTCCGGCAAGCGCCATTCATCAAAACCTATGGTTATCATATTCAGTTTTCCGGATGGGAAACGGGGTAGCCGCGAAGCGGCGCAGGGGCAACGCCCCTGTCGATGACCGAAGGTCATCTGCCCTCCGCAGGAGCCCTCGGAGAGCGCAATTTGCATAGGGAGCTTGCTCCCTATGTATAATTGCGCCCTAACGGGAATAGCATTTTACTTCTCTAAGCTCTGTATAAGATCCCTATTGTATATTTCGTATTCATTGAATGCACTGTCAGGAACTTCTGCGCCCGTGGGGTGATACCATTCCCTCGACTGAAAATATTTCCGTAATCCTTCGTCTTTGAATTCTTTTCCATGACGTGCATATATTTCATTTCTAGCGTATCTTAGTCCTTCCTTGCTTAGTCTCTTCAATTGACTTTCATCATAATAACTACTATCACTACCGGGTAAAATATATCCGTCAGTTATATATGTTACCTGTGTATCAGAAACCCAGCCCTCATCATAACCTTTTATTTTCAACCACGCTTTTCCAGTATCTGTATATTCAATTCTGTCTATAGCATATAACAGTTCCCCATTTGAAACAGGTTCTATAATAGCATATTCGGTTCCGGGACCTGTGCGAACATTAACGTATCCATCCGGTGCAGTCACAACAAAAATGAATTCTTCGTCAGAATTATCGTCAGCACTACCTCCAGACGTAACATCAACCCCATTTAAATCTATGGGTTTGCCGTTAAAATCAGTTCCTTTTAGGGTGTTTGGATCGATATTATACCAATCCCATGTTGCAGTGTGATCTCCCATATCCTCGTATAAATGGATATTAAGGGAATTGTCTTCTGCAATGTTATCCAAAACGGCAAGTGGAGCACCGGAATATACTCTCGCCATCTCAACTATTTCGTCATTAGTGTGATGATTGGAAGTGTTCTCTGGCTCCTTCTTTTCGACATCGTTTCCTTTGTCCACCTCGCTTTGTTTATCGTCAGGTATCAAATCCCCTTTCCCTTCAAATTCGCTATTTTCCACCTGAGTACTAGGATCCTCTTCTGTAACCTCCAGATTTGCATCACTTATTGAATAGGTGAAACTAATAATTCGATTGTTATCCTCTTTTATCATTAGCAACCCACGAGGATTCTTCTTATCCTTAAAAGCATTTGATTCCTTATACCAGGTAAGCGGTACAAAATTACCCTCTGTATTTGCAAGAAATTGATTATAATCATCACCCACCTGTGAACCACAAAAACAAAATTTCTCTGCATGATCACTAAAATTATTGAGCGTGATCATTACATCGCCTTCTTTTGTAAGCATAAAAATTGTATCTTCTTCAGATGGATAACACTTAAATTCTTTCGAATCATCGCTCATAGGAACATGAAATATATCCGCTATTTCTTGTTCGGACAAGTTACAAATCTTATATAGATCCACAGTTTCCCTTTTTTTCCCCATATTAAACAAGAGAACGGCAACCGTTACAATAACTATAATTGCTAAAACTGCCACAATTGCAATTAATACCCCCGGTTTCTTCTTGTTTATGTTCTGCTGTGGTACTCCTTGCGCAGGAACACCTGTAGTCGCTGTGGGTTTTATCTGTGATGTTTTTGATGATGTATCATTATTGAAATCATCCGCTTCAACTTTTGCTCCGCAATTATTACAGAATAAGTCTTCATCATTCAATTTATAACCACAATTCTTGCAAAATGACATTCTATCACTCCCCCTAAAATTTACTATAATTGTATGCGTCAACCGTTCTAACATTATTCATCTCATATGTAGAAATATACTTACGATGCACATAATAAATATTTGCTGCACCCTGTATCGGCGGTTTCCCTTGAGTCACATATTTTTTATAGTTATATTTTCCTTCGACAAAAAATCTTATAAATGCCAATCCATGTCCAATTATTGCAATTACAAAAGCAATTGCTGCAATAATGGCGAGGCCGTTAAACATAGCCACCAAAACCAAAACAAACCAAGCTATCGCTGCTGTAGGACTAAAGAATAACTTCATCTCATCTGAAAGATCTTTATCAACAAGATAAATCATAGCACATCTTGAATTCAGAGCCGCCTTCAACTGCGATGGATTTTCAACTAAAACTGGATCTTTAAGTCCCAACTGTTGAGTATTTGTTTTTCTAAAGTTCTGTTGTTTGGTACTCTTAAGCGCATATCCACAATAAATACAGAAATTGTAGACATCAGAAATTGTTGAATTACATCTAGGACAGACCATCTCTGAATCCTCCGCGCACAATGACTCTGCTTATTTATTATTGCAAACTATTGCCGCATTTCGGACAAAATCTGGTTCCAAGTTTATAATTATTCCCACACTTCGGGCAAAACTTGATTTCAGCATTCACAGATTCATTGCCCATATTATTACTTTTGTTCTCACCAACTTCTTGTATATTACTATTCCCATTACATGCCATTTGTACATAATATCCAATTATACCCATTGCCACACTTGCTTTACGATAAATACTAATGTTGTTATTTCCTGACAGCAACGCCCTCGCTATGTTCTTTCTCCACCAGATTGTAAAGAAGTTCTTTGAATCATCGTAACGGATATCGTATATCATGCCGTTATATGTGATTGACGGGCTTCCATCTGATGCTGCTTCTATATGCATATTCATAGGAGCTAATGATGGATTTAGTCGAGTGATTAACTGATCATAAGGAAGTCTATAGTCAAGTGCAAATTGCATCTTCCTTAGTTTTATGGCTTCAAAATCAAGTATTAAGTTTTTAATACATAAACCAACAAGTAGACCAAGAAGAATTCCCAGTATTGTTCCTCCTCCCGGAGCAACAAAGGTTAAGCAAAGTCCTCCTACAATAGCAAGGATAAAATACAGAATATTGTATTTCCTCCCACAATCTGTAATTGGCTGTGAAGATTGAAGTCTCAAATAGTTATCCATTTTTACCCCTCCTTATTTCCCTAAATTAGAAGCACCTCATAATTTTTATAAATGTGTACTTTATCGGATGACATAAATTTCATGAATACTAGATATAGAAGGATGCTTATATATCAAGGATTGATGGTATTTTTTCCGATATTATGGTATTATGATACAGTACTTATAGGACGAAACAGAATCCGAAAAAGTACACTATTTCGGATTTTTGCCCGGATCCGAAAACGTGGCTTTTCCGAATTTCTCAGATTTACTGAAGAACGTTGATCTTGGCATTCTGCACTCTTCTGCAGCCTGATTTATAGTGATCTTCTTCATTCGCCAGCGCTGATAGACATCATAAAAGTTGTCTGGCAACGGCATTGGCGGTCTCCCGAAACGGACACCTCTTGCTTTTGCTGCAGCAATGCCCTCAGCCTGCCGCTGTCGGATGTTGGCCCGTTCGTTCTCCGCCACAAATGAGAGCAGTGCTAGGACAATATCGCTGATAAAGGTTCCCAACAGGTTCTTCTCTCTTCTGGTGTCCAGAAGTGGCATGTCAATAACCACGATATCGGTTCCTTTATCCTTCGTGATGATCTTCCACTGTTCCTGTATATCCCTGTAATTCCTCCCCAGCCTGTCAATGCTTTTGACGTAAAGCACATCCCCGGCCTTTATCCTCCGCATCAGTCTCTTGTACTGCGGCCTGTCAAAGTCTCTGCCGGACTGCTTATCTACAAATACATTCTTCTCCGGCACATCCATTTCCTTCATCGTGATCAGCTGCCGGTCTTCGTTCTGATCCCGGCTACTCACACGACAGTATCCAAAAATATTCCCCATCCTTCTCCTTTCAACGGCAGGGACTGTTAAGCCCCCGCCGTACAACAATAGTCAGTCTGCCCAGATTCCGGGAGTTGCGTGTACTATCATGTCCTTACGGTAGTCCAGCAGTTTATTTAACAGTTCTTCCACCGGCTCCTGCTTGAAAATGAATTCCAAAAGTTTGGTGACATCATCATCCGTTATGATTAACGGTTCCTTCAGGTGCTTTTCCAGAAGCGCTCCCCTTACTATCAGGCGGTGCGATCTTTCTTTCCGTTCAAGTTCTTTCTGCTCCTTAAGCAGGATCTTCTCCTGGTTCTCACAGATTTTAATATTTTTCCTTATAGTTTCCAGTTCTTTTACGTTTTTTTCAGTCATTCGATATCCTCCATTCTTTGCCGGGTTTCCCCGGATACTCATATCCGGGTATTTCATCCCGCTCCTCTCCTTATCCTGCATTCATCATCTCCATTCGTTTTCTGGCTGCCTCCCTCTGCTTCTCCGACAACCTTCTCGGCTTACGTGCAAATGTCAAGCAAAATTTTACATGGTTAGGTAAGAACTTTTTTACATGGTAC
>CAMVGV010000008.1 GCA_947167135.1 uncultured Lachnospiraceae bacterium | reverse complement strand
GGTTCTTTCTGATACCGAAGTTATTCTCCTCTATCTTCATCTGGGCTTTTTCGATTGCCCTGGTAAGCATGCCATGCTCTATCTGTTCACCCTCCGGAACGTTCAGCGCCTCAAACACCCGCATAAGCCTCTCTGAACCGAAGAGCCTCATAAGATCGTCCTCCAGGGAGATATAGAATCTGGAAACACCCGGATCCCCCTGACGCCCGGAACGCCCGCGGAGCTGGTTGTCGATACGTCTGGACTCATGCCGCTCCGTACCTATGATCATAAGACCTCCGGCGGCCTTTGACTCGTCATCCAGCTTGATATCCGTACCACGCCCGGCCATGTTTGTGGCTATGGTCACTGCAGAATGCTCTCCCGCATGGGAGACGATCTCTGCTTCCATTTCGTGGAACTTCGCATTCAGCACGTTATGCTTTATGCCTCTCTTCCCCAGAAGCTTCGAAAGCTCCTCCGAGGCCTCTATAGTAATGGTTCCCACAAGGATCGGCTGGCCGGTAGCATGTACCTCTTCGATCACATCGCAGATGGCTTTCAGCTTCTCCCTTCTCGTCTTGAATACGGCATCCTGAAGATCCTTCCTCTGAACAGGACGGTTTGTTGGTATGGTAATAACGTCCATACTGTATATCTCACGGAATTCCCGTTCTTCCGTAAGGGCTGTACCGGTCATTCCGGCCTTTTTGTCAAATTTATTGAAGAAGTTCTGGAAGGTAATCGTCGCAAGGGTCTTACTCTCCCTTTTCACCTTCACATGCTCCTTTGCCTCTATAGCCTGATGGAGTCCGTCCGAATAGCGTCTGCCCGGCATGATACGTCCGGTGAATTCATCGACTATAAGGATCTGGTCATCCTTTACCACATAGTCCTTATCCCTTGCCATCAGGTTATTGGCACGGAGCGCAAGGATGATACAGTGCTGTATTTCCAGATTTTCGGGGTCGGCCAGGTTCTCAAGATGGAAAAACTGCTCAACCTTTTTAACACCCTGCTCCGTCAAATTGACTATCTTATCCTTTTCATTGACGATGAAATCTCCGGTCTCTTCGATCTCAACACCCATTATGGCGTCCATCTTCGAAAGCTCGGTACTGCTGGCTTCGCCCCGCTGCATCTGATGCGCCAGTATCTCACAGGCTTCATACATCTTTGTGGATTTGCCGCTCTGTCCCGAAATGATAAGCGGTGTACGGGCTTCATCTATAAGGATGGAATCCACCTCGTCAATTATCGCATAGTGGAGATTACGGAGAACAAGCTGATTCTTGTAGATAGCCATATTGTCCCTAAGGTAATCAAAGCCCAGCTCGTTATTCGTGACATAGGTTATGTCGCAGGCATAAGCCTTCTGCCGCTCCGCACTTGTCATACCGTTCTGTATAAGACCCACGGTCAGACCCAGAAACTCATGGATCTGTCCCATCTGCTCCGCATCACGCTTGGCCAGATAGTCGTTTACAGTAACCACGAATACACCCTTGCCCTCCAGGCCGTTAAGATATGAAGGCAATGTTGCCACAAGGGTCTTTCCTTCACCGGTTCTCATTTCGGCAATACGACCCTGATGGAGTATGATCCCTCCTATGATCTGCACCGGGAAATGCTCCATCCCGAGGACACGCTTTCCGGCCTCTCTTACGGTGGCATAGGCCTCCGGAAGGATATCGTCAAGGGTCTTTCCCTCTTCCAGCATACTTCTGAACTTCACGGTCTGAGCCTTCAGTTCATCATCACTCATAGCCGCGATCTTGTCATGGAACGCCAATACCGCATCCACCATAGGCTGTATCTTCTTTAATTCCCTTTCGCTGTGGGTACCGAAGATCTTCTCAATAATACTCATGCTCTTATGCTTTGCCTCTCTCAGGATCCCGGCACAAATGAAAAGCCATTTATGCGCAGCTCCTTAGCACTGAACGGACAACCAATCCATTTTACCAAAAGACTCATATGTTTTCAATACAGCAATCCGCTGCAGGCCGCAAGTGCTGCAACCGCACCGTCTGCAACCGCTGTGGTAAGCTGCCTGACCTCCTTCGTCCTGCAGTCTCCTGCAGTAAAAACACCCGGAGTTTTTGTGGTACAGCTTTCTCCGGAAAGCACATAGCCCTTTCCGTCAAGCTCGGCCACGTTTTCAAAGCCCTTATTTTCCGGCTCCTGCCCAATGGCCACAAAGATCCCCTGAACCTCAATGTCGCTCTGCTCTCCCGTAAGCTTATTCTTTACGGTAACGGCCGAAAGGGTCTTGTCCCCTTTAAGTCCCTCCACTGTGGAATTCAGTACAAACTTAATATTCTCCTTACCCTTAACCTTTGCAACGTCCGCATCACTGCCGCGGAACTGATCTCTTCTGTGGATCAAATAAACCGTACTACAGTATTCCGAAAGGAAAAGAGCGTCGGAAAGCGCCGTATTGCCTCCGCCGTAAACAGCCACGTCCTTTCCCCTGAAAAATGCACCGTCACAGGTCGCGCAGTAGGAAACTCCCCTTCCGGTAAGCTCTTCCTCCCTGTCTATGCCCATATGGCGGTTTTTGGCACCGGTAGCAATGATAACAGCCTTTCCCTCGTAATCGGTACCGCTGTCGGTCTTCACAACCTTGCTCTCCCCCTTATCCTCTATGGAAACGGCAGTCTCGTACTTTAGCTCAGCCCCGAAGGAAACAGCCTGCTCATAAAGTGTGGTGGCATATTCAAAACCGGAAACATGCTTTAAGCCCGGATAATTCTCGATATCCGGCGTATTCACTATCTGCCCTCCGTATGCCTTTGCTTCCAGCAAACACACTTTTTTCCCTGCCCTCAGTGCATAGATCGCGGCAGTAAGCCCCGCAGGGCCCGCTCCGATGATAATAATATCCGTCATTTTCATTCCCACCTTTCTTTAACGCTTTATATGCCCCTTAAAATCTCTATTCCCCTTGCTTTGCATCAATCACTCATCATATACAGGATATTCTGATTGCTATCCGGTTTCAAATCCGGTGAACAGCGGACATACTTAACTTCACGAAAGTGATAGGTAAAGGTATCGTTCATCAGAATAAAAGGCATTGAGCTCTCTCCTTCCAGCGCCGTAATGAGATTAAAGCCGTATAATCCCCCGGGGTTCAGATGCTCCTTAATAAGTATGGTTCCCTTCGGGGAAGCAAGCCCCTTGTCGGGAATATCCGAGTGATAAGCATCATTAATGATGATGTCATATCTGTCACCGGTCCTTTTCAGATACTCCATACCGTCCTCGATAAAGATACGGAGGCGTCCGGAAGACTCCGCCTTATAATCCTTTTCAAGGTCATTTAAGAAAAAGAATTTTCTAGCCAGATGAACGGCCAGAGGATTAATTTCGATCACATCAATACTCATTTCCGGGTAATGGCTGATAAGGAATTTCGGAAACTGGAAGCCCGCACCCCCAAACATAAGTATCCTCTTTGCATCCGGCCTTTCATTCAGAAGGAACACCAGGCTCTTCATATAATCAAAAACCAGCTCATTCTTTTTCTCATCAAAATAAGAAGCGGACTCCCTGACGTCATTGACCTCATACAGTCTCGCCTCTTCCCCTCTGTATGTTCCGTTCTTTATGACGAACTTCCCGTATTCACTGTCTATGGTTCTAAGAACCTTTCCGGGAGTTCTGTCATCCTTCCCTCTGAAGAGATCCATTATCACCTGCTGTAATCGTACCCCTACGGTTCCGTTATTACCTTTGTAAGCGAAATCTGTCATTCCGCTTACCATAAAAAACAGGCAGACCTGTAAGCCGGGTTATGTCTTGGACGGTCATCTATCTGGGACGCATGTTACCATACGCCTCTAGCGACCCACCTGAAAACGGGACGGGCAGCCCCATGGTTTTCATTTGGTCTTGCTTCGGATAGGGCTTGCAATGCGCCGGACATTACTGCCCGGCCGGTGGTCTCTTACACCGCCATTTCACTATTACCTTTCAAGGAGCACCGCCGACAAAACCGTCCTTCGGACGAGCGGCGGTGCGCAGGTAACGCTCTCTACGAGAGCATTACAAAGGCTACATACTTTCTGTTGCGCTATCCCGTGGGTTACCCCAGCCGGCCGTTAGCCGGTATCCTGCCCTGTGAAGCCCGGACTTTCCTCCCTGAAGATCCAAAGGATCCCCCTGGCGACCGCCCGGTCTGCCTATGCAGCATACTGCGAAGCAGTGTGCTGCACGTGACGCGCTACCGCGAAGCGGTTTAACTCTGCGGCACTCCTTAATCCCCCGAAGGGGCATTTCCTAAGCCGTATCTTCAGGCAATATGTGCCAGACAGATTGATAGCGAACGACTGCAGTTTTGTGCCGAAACGCGGCGGCGCGATGCTAAAGCGCTTTTTTTTAGCAAGAGCGCCGTCCGGATGTTTCGGTACAAAACAAAGGCAGTGAGCGTAATCTGGCTGCGCATATTGTCTGAAGATCGGCATACTGCAAATCCCGCTGCACGTGACACGCTGCCGCGAAGCGGTTTAACTCTGCGGCACTCCTTATCCCCCAAAGGGGACATTGCCTGTGCCTGATCTTCAGGCAATATGTGCCAGACAGATTGATAGCGAACGACTGCAGTTTTGTGCCGAAACGCGGCGGCGCGATGCTAAAGCGCTTTTTTTTAGCAAGAGCGCCGTCCGGATGTTTCGGTACAAAACAAAGGCAGTGAGCGTAATCTGGCTGCACATATTGTCTGAGGATCGGCATACTGCAAATCCCGCTTCGCGGGACAGCTTTCTTACGAAAGCTGCCAGGTCGGTTTGAAAAAATCTGAAAGATTTTTTCAAACCTCAAAGCAGCTTCCGCCTACAAATTCCCTGCAGATTGAATTCTTCGGCAGGGCTTCGGTGGAGATGCCAAGGAAGTACTGCAGGAATTTTAAAAGCCGTAAAGCCTCCTGATAATCCGGATCCTCCTTTTTAATCGTGAAAAGAAGGGGCTCCGCGTACTGCTTCAATGCAGAAAGCTCATATATCAGGGCGGAATTGAACATGGCATCCGCGCTCTCCTGGAACGGGAAGATATTCCTTTCTTCACCCCTCCTCACGGAAGCCCACATTCCCAGAGTCCTCTGGGCATTTGCGCCCCTTGTCCTGAAGTCCCGTACCAGCCGTCTTATGAGCCTGCCGTCGGTCGTCGGGATCCTGTTATGGTCATCGACATTCAAAGTGGTAAGAGCGGAAATATATATCTTGTACTTGTAATCCGCCGAAAGAGAATATGAAAGCTTGTCATTCAGACCATGGATACCCTCGATAACAAGAACGTCTTCCTTACCCATTGTCAGGAAATTACCCTTGTATTCCCGCTCACCCGTGATGAAGTTATAGCGGGGCATATCAACTGTCTTCCCCTTCAGGAGATCTGTCATATTCTGATTAAAGACATCGATATCTATAGCCTCCAGGCACTCGAAATCCTTTTTCCCCTCACTGTCAAGAGGCGTCTCCTCCCGCGGTACAAAGTAATTATCGAGTCCGATGGGATGCGGCTTCATTCCGAAGGCCGCAAGCTGTATGGAAAGCCTGTGGGAAAATGAGGTCTTCCCCGAGGAGGACGGTCCCGCTATCATGACAAACCTTTTCTTTTCCTTCACGATCTCCCTGGCGATCTCCGATATCCTGCTCTCCTGAAGAGCCTCCTGGACAAGAATAATATCATTAATTCTGCCCTCGGAGATCTTGTCATTCAGCTCTCCAACGGTCTCTATACGCATGATCTCATTCCACTTGGTGGCTTTCATCATTGTATTAAAAAGCTTCGGTGAATTAGAAACAGGAGAGACCTCCGTGGGTTTAAGCCTTTTCGGAAGCTGAAGGATCAGACCCTCATCATATTTCACCAGGTCAAAGTATTTAACATAGCCGGCTGACGGCACCATAAAGCCGTAGTAATAATCCCTGAATTCATCTATGGAATACATATTTACCGAGGAGCTCATACGGTAATGAAAGAGCCTCTCTTTGTCCTTCATATCATATTCCCGGCAGAGTGCCCGCACCTCTTCTATGGGGAAGCTCTTCTTAGAAATCTTCACATCCTTTTCCACTATGTCCAGCATGCGTTTTTTCACACGCTCCACAAGAGCGTCGTCAAGGACAAAGTCACCCTTAAGCGAGATATAATATCCGTCACCTATGGAGAATTCGACCTTGACTTTTTCAAGGCTGTCTTCAAGCTCATTATAAAGTGATTTGATAAGGATCATACAGGCGCTTCTTTTGTAAGCCTTGTGTCCGCTATGTCCGGACAGGGTTTCAAAATCCTGTATCCAGGTATCCTCCTTAACGGTGTGGAAAAGCTCCTTTAATTTGTGATCCCTGACCGCAAGGACTATAGGATACTCATAATCCTTCTGGAAGTCCTTCGCTATATCGAAAAGAGACGTAGCCCTCGGATACTCATATTCCTTTCCCTTGACAGTTACCTTAACCTTGTCCATGTTCACCTCTGATCATACCGTATGAAACGGTTCTTTCACTTCCTCCGTAAAAATCCTCAGCTCCGGGATATTCTTCCCGAACCATTCCTCCATATCCCGGATAAACAGCTTTTCTATGCCGTAGTGTCCCGCATCTATTACCGACAGTCCCTGCAGGACAGCGTCAAGTCCCTGGTGATGGCTGATATCTCCGGTTATATAAACATCCGCATCCTTTCCAAGGGCATAGGCGCTCTCACTTCCGCCCGAACCCGGAAGAAGCGCTGCCCGTTCCACAAGGCTGTCAGCGTCCCCGTATATCCTTACATCAGGAATATGAAAAACCTCTTTCACAAGCTCCGCACATTCCCTTAAGGTGCATGGTGCGCTTAATGCCCCGGTCTTTCCGAGTCCCCGGCTATTCCCAATTTCATCTGTCTTTATGCAGCAAAGCGGCTCTGTTTCCGATAAGCCCAGCCTCTCTGCGGCAACATCGGCCATACGGCAGACATCATAGTTTGTATGCAGGGCAATATAGGAAATATCGTTTCTGATAAGCTCGATCAATCTCCGTCCCGTAAAATCGTCGCCGGTGACAGACTTTATTGGCTTAAAAATCATAGGATGGTGGGTAAGTAGAAGCTCTGAACGTGTTTTAGCTGCCTCTTCAATAACATCATCCGTTGCATCAAGAGCGATATATACTCTTTTCACTTCCTTTTCCGGTCTTCCCGCAAGAAGCCCCACATTGTCCCATTCCTCCGCCATCTCCGGAGGAGCCAGTCCGTATAGTTTACATAATATATCGCGGCACTTCATTTTCTTCTCCTTATAATTCCGGAAAAACACCGGAATAAGATTCTTAGCTTCGCTCAGAATGACAGCTGCATCTCAGAATGACATAGTGCTTGCCCTTATCGTCCGCCATCTTTTCCTCAAGGATAGAGAAGCCCCTTATCCTTAAGCCCTCCCTGCAATCTTCAATAAGAGACTGCGGGGAGAGTATCCAGGTATCTGCCCTCTTTCTTATTTCCCGGGGTGTCTCATCCAGGATCTTCAGGATAAGCGGTCCGCCCATACCGGTTATTATCACTGTATCCGGAAATCCTGCCCTGCTCCGGCCTCCTTCAATATATTCCGGAAGTTTTTTCAGACCATCGGACAGCACAAGCGCACACTTATCAGAAAGACCGTATTTTTCCGTGTTCTCACCGGCTCTTAAAAGAGGTCCCCTGTTCTTGTCCAGAAGATAGGCGAAATCCGAGATACCGCTTTTCAATAGATAGTGGGGAAGAAGTCCATGGTCACAACCCACATCCGCAATAACCGAGCCTCTTTTCACAAAAGACGCTGCCGCCAGAAGTCTTTCCGGAAGGTTCTTCATCAGTCAAGATAATCCTTTAATTTCCTGCTCCTGCTGGGATGGCGGAGCTTACGGAGAGCCTTTGCCTCTATCTGCCTAATCCTTTCACGGGTAACGCTGAATACACGCCCTACTTCCTCAAGGGTACGGGCTCTGCCGTCGTCCAGACCGAAGCGGAGACGGAGAACCTTCTGCTCACGCTCCGTTAGTGTTTCGAGAACCTCCTCCAGCTGCTCCTTCAATAAAGTAAACGCTGCGGCATCCGCAGGCACGGGAACCTGATCGTCCTGTATGAAATCCCCGAGGTGGCTGTCCTCTTCTTCACCTATGGGAGTTTCCAGGGAAACAGGCTCCTGGCTGATCTTCAGGATTTCACGCACCCTTTCGACAGGCATATTCATAGCCTCCGCTATCTCGTCCGGGGTGGGCTCACGGCCAAGCTCCTGCAATAACTGCCTTGAAACACGGATAAGCTTGTTTATGGTTTCCACCATATGAACAGGAATACGTATGGTTCTGGCCTGATCCGCTATGGCGCGGGTTATGGCCTGGCGTATCCACCAGGTAGCATAGGTTGAAAATTTGAATCCCTTTCTGTAATCAAATTTCTCAACAGCCTTGATAAGACCCAGATTTCCCTCCTGAATGAGGTCAAGGAAAAGCATGCCCCGTCCCACATATCTCTTTGCAATTGAAACCACAAGACGTAAGTTTGCCTCCGCCAGCTTTTTCTTTGCATCCTCGTCCCCAAGCTCCATACGTTTTGCAAGCTCTATCTCTTCCTCGGCTGTAAGAAGAGGGACTTTACCGATCTCCTTTAAGTACATCCTGACCGGATCCTCAATGGATACGGAATCCGGAACGGAAAGATCGATATTCTCCACATCCGGAACCTCTTCATCATCTTCATCGTCAAGGTTCGGCTCCTCGTCATCCTCATCGGGCTCGTTGATCTTTAAAAATTCCAGATTATTCTGCTCCAGAGTCTCCAGTATTCTGTCATACTGCTCCTCATTTAGGGCAAAGCCGCTGAAAAAATCCGCGACCTCCTTATCCTCCAGAACCCCCTTTTTCTTTTTCCCGAGTTCGATAAGCTCCTTAAGCTTCTCCTCAAATTGTGCCTGTGTGTCCTCTGCCATGTTCTTCCCTTTCTTTAACTGTTTATTGTATGCTTATCCTGACCCTTGTAAGTTTTTCCAGCACCTTTTTTTCCTTGATGGTGCGGCTTATGGGGTCATCCTCATCTTCAAAGCTCTGCCTCTTTAAGCTCTCCTTCTTTATCCTGATGATCAGATCCGTAAGTGCCTGTTCCTTTTCGGTATTCGATAGTCCCGGGTCGAGTCCCGTGTCAAAAATCTCTGCGGCGAGTCTCTGTTCCTCCGGCTCACGGAAAAGTCCCACTATGCTTCCTACCTTCAGCTCATTACTCTCTATCTGCTTAAACAGCTCCTCCGCACATATCCTCATCATTCCCTCCGAAAAGTCATCGGCCTCGATATATGGCTTCACAGCAGGATATACCCTGCCCGGGTCATCGCTGATATAGGTTAAGAGAAGCTTCTCTGCTTCGTTTAAGCCGCTTTTTTCAGAGCTTTTTTTCCTTTCGCTCCTTATGCCTGTACTCCGCGATACTCTTATCTCACCGGGGTCAAGGTCTACAAGTCTTGAGCTCTCAACCGCCCGCTTCAGCATTCCGCTGTCCATCATATACTCTGCGGCCAGAGCCTCCGTATAATTATTCCGCTCAAGCTCATCATCCACAAGGGAGAGTCTCCTTGCCATTTTCTGCTGAAAGAGGGTTCTTTCCCCGGGATCGCTTAAATCATGCTCTCTCTGCATAACGTGTATCTCAAAGCTAAGGCTCTGTTCAGCAGAATCGATCCTCTTCTGAAATTCATCCCTTCCCAGGGCTTTGATGAATTCATCCGGATCCTTATATGGCTCCAGGTGTATTATCCTGGCATTAATGCCTGCCGACTTCAGTATGGGTATGGCTCTTAATGCCGCCCTTACCCCCGCAGTATCCGAATCATATGTGAGTCTCACATCTTCCGTATATCGTCTTAGGATCTTCGCATGCTCCCCGGTAAAAGCTGTTCCGAGACTTGCCACCGCCTCCGTGAATCCTGCCTGATGAAGACTTATCACATCCATATAGCCCTCACAGGCGATGAGATAGCCTTTCCTGCTTTTCCTGGCCTCATTAAGGCCGTACAGATTCCGGCTCTTGTCAAAAACAACGGTCTCAGGCGAGTTCAGGTATTTCGGCTCTCCGTCCCCCAGAACCCTTCCGCCGAAGCCTATTACGTGATTACCCACATCCATTATGGGAAACATCACCCTGTTAAAGAATCTGTCCCTTATGCCCCTTTTCTCATCGGTATAAACAAGACCCGCAGCATTTATCTCGCTGTCCGAATATCCCTTTTCCTTAAGAAAGGCGCAGACATCATTATGCTTTCCCGCGTATCCGAGGCCGAAGGAACGCATGATCTCCGGCTTCAGACCTCTCCCGGCAAAATACTCCATACCGCTTTTCCCGTCGGGAGAACGAAGATTTTTATAGTAGAAGAATGCCGCATCCTTAAGGACTGACAATACACGATCCTTCTCCCTCTGACGTATCCTGTTCTCTTCAGAGACCGATACCTCCGGAAGAGTGATACCGGCTCTGTCTGCCAATGTCTTTACAGCCTCCGAAAAAGTCAGATTGTCATATTCCATCAAAAAGGAAAAAACATCTCCCCCGGCACCGCAGCCGAAGCAGTGATAAATCTGCTTTGAGGGAACCACCGAAAAGGACGGGGTCTTTTCGTTGTGAAAGGGACAGAGACCCTTAAAGCCGGATCCTGACCGTTTGAGCTTGACCACCTGTCCCACCACGTCCACTATGTCACTGTTTAATCTTACTTCCTCTATTATCTCGTCAGGATAAAACATCTCTCATATCACTTCAGTGTCCAGGGATAAGGAATATACATATCCTCGTACAGTCCAATGGCATATCTGTCAGTCATTGAGGAAATATAGTCGCTGACTATCCGTTCCTTTTCCTCACCCTTTTCCTCTATCAGGATAATGTATTCCTCCGGCATTTCATCCGGATTCTCCGTGAAGAAGGCGTACAGCGTCTCTATGAGCTTTTCCGCCTTTCCTTCCTGGCTCTTGGCAGTTTTGTTCGTATAAACATTCTCAAACATCCACTGTCTCAGATCCATCAGTGCGGTAAAAACCGGATCGCTTAAGCGTATCTCTCCCGTACCGTAGCTCTCCCTTATCATATCGGTGATAAAGGTATCAAGCCTCTCACCCAGGGTATCCCCGGCAACCCTCGCTATATGCTCCGGCACCCTGTCATCGGGAAGTATCCCTGCCCTCACCGCATCATCCAGGTCGTGATGCATATACGCTATCTTGTCGGAAAGCCTTACCACCTGTCCCTCCAGTGTCTCAGGCTTTCTCTGCATCCCGTGGTTTCTGATGCCGTCCAGAACCTCATACGTAAGATTTAAACCCCGTCCGTCTCTTTCCAGAAGCTGAACCACCCTCACAGACTGCTCCGCATGCCTGAAGCCAAGAGGGCAGACACGGTTTAAGGCCCTCTCTCCCGCATGACCGAAGGGAGTATGTCCGAGGTCATGCGCGAGGGCAATGGCCTCCGTCAGATCCTCATTTAAGCCTAAGGATCTGGAAACGGTCCTTGCGATCTGTGCGACCTCCAATGTATGGGTAAGTCTTGTCCTGTAGTGATCCCCCTCAGGGGTAAGAAAGACCTGCGTCTTGTCCTTCAGTCTTCTGAAAGCTTTGCTGTGAATGATCCTGTCTCTGTCTCTCTGAAAGACCGGGCGGAGAAGATCCTCACTCTCTTCCCTGATCCTTCCCTTTGATCTTACGGAAAGCATAGCATAGGGGCTTAATGATCCTTTTTCTTTTCTTTCAATTTCTTCCCTGATATTTACCACTAAAAGCAGCTCCCCTTTTCCCTACAAATAGAATATACCCTCTGCCTGAAGATAATCCTTTTTTAAATTACGTACAGTTTTATCAGCCACCCCGTAGTCGTAATAAATGCTGAAAATATCGGGATCACTATAAGAGGCCAAAGGATCAGCTTTTCAAAGACCGCCTCTTTTATCGGTCTCAAACCTCTGACATAGGTTGAATAATCGGAAATATCCGTTATAAGAAAAGCAATATAGGGATGTGCAAAAAAGAAGGTTGAATTCTCATATCCACTGTAACGGAACACAGTACTCAAAAGCTCGCAAATAAGCAGAGCCGCATAAACAAAAGGTCTGTACTCCGGCCTTTTCTTCGAAATGAGACCCAGTATAAGGGATGCCACTATGCCCTCGCAGACGGCAGCTCCGAAATTAAATCCTGTAATACTCATGCCCTTGTCCCGATCCTTAAGCCGAACGAAAGACGATCCTGCTTAGGAGCTATGCACAAAAGCTCTCCGGCCGTTTTCTCCGGAGAGCTTAGCGTTTTTCTTTTATGTTATACGAACCGGACTTACTTTGAAGCCTCTGCCATGGTCCTTGCAACCTCAGCAGCGTAATCCTCCTCTACCTTTTCCATTCCTTCTCCGGTCTCAAAGCGGACTATTCCCTTGATGCTGATCTTTGCACCGTTAGCCTTTCCGACCTCATCGATGTACTTCTGAACAGACTGCTTACCGTCCTCAGCTTTTACATATATCTGGTCTGCAAGGCAGATATCCTTGTACTGCTTTGAAACACGTCCCTGAACAAGCCCTGCAAAAATCTTTTCTTCCGAGATCTCGGCCTTTGCCGCAAGTGCGAGCTCGGCAAGCTTTGCGGCCGCTTCCTTTGACAGGAAGTTGAAGAGATAGTTCATATTGCTCTTCTTCTCTTCATAAATGGCGATATCCTCATCGCTCCAGAGCTTCTCGCTTACAGCCTTATCAATAAGCCTGTTTAGGATCGGCTTGGGAAGTGAAGCGGGATCATTTAACGCGCTGTCAACAGTAAGACTCCTTATATGGGACTTCTCATCATCTGAGATATCATTCTGGCTGATGTACTGCGGATTCATAGCAGCCACCTGCATAGCTACGTTTTTACCCATCTCCTTAACGGCGTCATTGACAACGTCTGTCTCAACATCCACAAGAACGCCGATCTTTCCTCCGGCATGAACGTATGCGGATACGAAGCCGTTCTGCTCCTCTAATTTCGCAAAACGACGGATCTTTATATTCTCCCTGATCTTCTGACCGATCTGTATGGCAACCTCATCAGCAACTGTTTCCGAAGGATCCTTGATCCACTTCTCATTAAGAAGCTGATCAACATCGGCTGCGGAAGAATCAAGTACCTGCGTTGCAACACCGTTCACAAAATCCTTAAAAGGATCCGATCCTGCGGCAAAGTCGGTTTCACAGTTTACCTCAACAACAGCTGCCTTCTTTCCGTCATCCGATACGGCAGTAACAGAGAGACCCTCAACGGCGGTACGTCCTGCTTTCTTCTGCGCTCCCGCAAGTCCCTTTTCACGAAGGAACTCCACAGCCTTATCCATATCTCCGTCTGTCTCATTGAGAGCCTTCTTGCAGTCCATCATGCCTGCACCGGTCATTTCTCTTAAATCTTTAACCTGTTTTGCTGTAATAGCCATCTGTCTTACTCCTTATATTTCCTCAAGCCTCTGTTTCCACTGTCTCTTCTGCATCAGCCTCGGCAGATTCCGCCTCCTCCGGGGTTTCTGCGGCTTCCTCGCCCTGGTTTGCCTCTATAACGGCATCAGCCATCTTTGAAACGATAAGCTTGACAGCTCTTATGGCATCATCATTTCCGGGAATCACATAATCAAGCTCGTCCGGATCACAGTTCGTGTCACAGATACCCACAAGGGTGATACCCAGTGAATGGGCTTCCTGAACACAGATATGCTCCTTCTTCGGATCAACAACGAAGATGCAGTCGGGAACCTTTCTCATCTCCTTGATGCCGCCGAGATTTCTCTCAAGCTTGTCCCACTCCTTCTGCAGAAGCGCAACCTCCTTCTTCGGAAGAACATCAAAGGTTCCGTCCTGGCTCATCTGCTCGATCTCTTTTAATCTCTTTATTCTGGACTGGATGGTCTTAAAGTTTGTAAGCATACCGCCAAGCCATCTCTCATTGACATAGTACATTCCGCAGCGTGTTGCCTCGTCCTTTACGGCATCCATAGCCTGCTTCTTCGTTCCGACGAAAAGCACGGTGCCGCCGTCGGCAACGATATCGCCTATGGCATTGTAGGCCTCATCCACCTTTCCTACGGACTTCTGAAGATCTATTATATAGATCCCGTTTCTCTCGGTATAGATGTACTTTGCCATCTTGGGGTTCCATCTTCTGGTCTGGTGTCCGAAATGCACGCCTGCTTCCAGAAGCTGCTTCATTGAAATAACGCTCATTTTTTCCTCCTTTGGTTTAGCGGGTCCACCCCGCATCTTCGACAGCCCTCATCCTTATTGGCAATTCTTTTTTCCAAAAAGAACACCGGCCATAAGTCAGTCTGTCTGATTAATAGAAATACAGCGTGTGAAAAAATCACACGCCGTATAATATAGCATAAGAAAAGACTCTGTGCAATAGATTTTGCCAGATTTACCTCTTGTTGCTGCGCTTCCAGATATTCATCTTTTCCGCAGCGGCTATAAGCTCGTCCCTGAAATCAGGATGTGCCAGTCCTATGATCTTTTCGGCTCTCTCCCACATTGTAGTGCCCTTCAGATTCTCACATCCATACTCAGTAACAAGATAATGGATATTTGTCCTTGTATCCGTTACTATGCTTCCGTCAGCGAGAGTGGGACGGATCCTTGACTTCACTGTACCGTCCTTCTGTGTAAAGGTGGATGAACAGCAGATGAAGCTCTTTCCGCCCTTACTTCTGTATGCTCCGAGAACGAAATCAAGCTGTCCTCCCGCTCCGGATATCTGCTTTGTACCGGCGCTCTCCGCATTGACCTGTCCGTAAAGATCCACGTCCACCGCATTGTTTATGGATATAAAGTTATCAAGGCTGCTGACCGAGTCAATATCATTCACATATCCCACGCTTGAAGCAAGGCACTCGGGATTGTTATTGAGATAGTCGTAAAGCTTCTTCGTACCGGCTCCGAAAGCGTAGACCTGCTTCCCTGTGCCGTGATTCTTCCTGCTGCCGTTTATCTTTCCGGCCTTTGCGATGTCCACAAAGGCATCCACATACATCTCAGTATGCACTCCGAGATCCTTAAGGTCGCTCTTCGCAATGAAGCTTCCTATGGTATTCGGCATTGATCCGATACCGAGCTGCAGGCAGGCTCCGTCGGGTATCAGGGGCACAATAAGATTTGCAACCTTTATATCCACCTCGGTAGGTTCTCCTCCTGCACCCATCTCTCCGATCGGAGGATTGTCACCCTCTACTATCATATCCACATTATCGATATGAACGGCGTTAACTGTGCCGCCGAAGCACATCGGCATATTCCTGTTTACCTCTACTATTATTTTTTCCGCCTTTTTGCAAATGGCCTCCAGATGGCTGCAGCTGGGTCCGAAATTAAACCAGCCATGCTCATCCATAGGTGTCACCTGGAATACGGCAACATTCAGCGGGTCTTCACTTTCCATATAGTATTTGGGAAGCTCACTGTAGCGTAATGGAGCATAGTATCCGAAGCCTCTGGCTATGGTCTTTCTCTCGATTCCGCTCATATGCCAGCTGTTCCAGGTCATATGCTTTTCCGGCTCCTCGATCTTAAAGATCTCCGGCTCCCAGATAAGGATTCCTCCCCTGAAATTCACATCCTTCAGTGATGGAAGTCTCTTTGCTATGGCCTGATCCACCTTTACCGGAGTCCCCACTGCCCAGCCGTAATCGACCCAGTCGCCGTCCTTCACGACCTCTGCCGCTTTTTCGGCACTTACAAGCTTCTTTGAATACTGTTCTTCGTAACCCATTTTATCCTCCTCTGTAATTATTGTTTTTAATAGGGAGCCACAAATCCCTTTGGAAGATTGTAAACATCCCCTATATGCTTCTGCACCAGATTTGTAAGCCTTATATCAAAACCCTCATTTCTGAAGTGCCTTATCCTGTCCTGCAAAAGGAAAAGCTCGGTCTCCAGATTGGCCTTCACCCAGGCCGCACCGTAAAATTCGGTTGTCCTCAAGAGGTATTCCTCCACTACGCTCATATCCGAAGCATTTGGATAAATAAGCACCATATCCTTTTTTATTTCCGGATCATTCCCCAGTCTCTTTATCAGCCTGTCATTGTCGTCTATAAACATCAAATCATAGGGATTATTCCGGTACTGCAGGGCAATAATCTCGGCACAGCAGTCAAAAAAACGCACAGTATCCGTACTGCTGAGCCCCTCGATGGATCTTTTTATATCAAATGTCCTGTTGATGCACCTGTCCTTATTAAGATCACAGATGGTCGTCATCCCAAGGCAGGGATATGCGGCTATTATCTTCATTCTGTAAAATCATCTCCTCATAAGTATCCTTGCTATCTCATCATCAGATGCTCCCCGGGGGATACGGAAGTCTCCCGTGGACAGCCTTCTGTCGTAGCCGTTTGCACACAGGAAGCCGTCAAACCGGGATGCACTTGACACCGCACCGGCTTTTTCAAGCTCCCTGGCAACCGCCGAGGATGAGGATCCGGCATTTACATGGATCGAGATAAATCCGCTATCTGTTTCCGTCACCGGGGACTGATCCCCGGCCTCGGTCTCTGCCGCATCCGCAAGAAGTTCCGACTTTGTCTTGTCTTCTCCGGTCAAATCTGATTTAAGAGCGGTGGTCTGATTATCCCGTATGCCTTCCTCTATGACATTTTCCGCACTCTTTTCTCCGGGCTCCTTAACTGCCTCTGCTTCGCTCACGCTCTCTTTGCCCGACGCTTCCGTAACGGGTTCTGATCCGCTCACGCTCTCTTTGCCCGACGCTTCCTTAACGGGTTCTGATCCGCTCACGCTCTCTTTGCCCGATGCTTCCTTAACGGGTTCTGATCCGCTCACGCTCTCTTTGCCCGACGCTTCCTTAACGGGCTCTGATCCGCTCACGCTCTCTTTGCCCGACGCTTCCTTAACGGGCTCTGCCAATGCCTCTATTTCCGGCGCAGTGGCAACGGTATAGGCTTCGGTAAGTGTCTCATTTCCGCCGCTCTTGCCGAGCTCCCTTGCCCGTTCCATAACCTCGGAATCCGACATGGCCTTTGTCCTGCTTCCTCCGCCGAAGCTAAGCACAATGGCGGTTATCAGTATTCCGATACCCGCTCCTCTTAAATACGACCGGAGATTCATGACTCACCGCCGTTCTGTTCTTCACCGCTGAAAAGATCGGTTATGAGATTCACCTCTCCAACCCCGATATTAAGGCTCTTTGCTATATCCACGTTGTCCATTCCGCTTTTTTTCATTTCAAGAACCTTTTCGTTCCTGGACAATTCTCCCTGCTCCTCACTGTCTGCTTTATCCTGAATATCGGAAAGCACATTCTCACCGGCCGTGCTGTCAGCCTGAGGAAGGCTGTCCTTTCCTCCGCCTCCCAGACCTGCAATAGCGTTCTTCAGTCTGTCCATTCCCGAAAGCGATCTTTCCTCTTCCTTTTCACCATTGTAGAGAAGCTCCCGGATGGGCTCACTGCTGTCCTCGCTTTCGCCCTCCTTAAAAACGCTCTCCTGCTCTTTTCTGACCGCATCGGCCTTCCTTATGGTATTTTTAAGATCAGAGCTTTTATTATCCAGCATATCATAGAGGAACATGACCTCCTGGTGGTTCTTTTCGATCTCATCCATCACCACCTTTGAATAGTCCTCTATAGCCATTATCTTTTCATTTGTCAGGCGTTCCAGTTCCCGCTTTGCCCTCTGCTCTTCCTCTTCCCTGGCCGCCACGGCAACGTCGGAAAGCCGGCCCTTCACCTGCTCCACACGCTCGTCTATCATCCGGTCCAGCTTCATACCCATAGCCTTTGAGCTCTTGCCGCCATCGCTTCTGTTATCAGGTACCATAAAGCTTGCGATAAAAAGCAGTGCTCCCACGATGAGGAGCACTATTCCCATTACTGTCATATCGTTATATCAAACCCACCTTTACCCTTAATAAGTACTGTTCCGTCCTTGTCTTTCCTTTTGCGGTGCCTGCCCCCGTCTCCTGCGTATTCATTGTCTCCCTTTTCGGAGGAGTCGAATTTTCTCTGGTCGTTATTGGCATCATCCGCTTCCCGTACACGGCTCAGCTTGTCCGTCGTATCCTCTTCATTACGTCTGGCAGCTTCACCCTGCATTACATTGACTTTTCCGTCTTCATTTGCTCTGAGCTCCGCAATATTCTGCGATGCATTTATTGTTCCGTTGAAAACAATGGGACTAAGTGCCATAATATTCTCCAATTACCGATAAGATCAGATAAACGGTATCATACAGACTTCAGCATGCTTCTTTACGAACCGGCAGTAATTATATGCATTCTTAAGCACCATTGTGCAGTCGGAGATCACAAGCTTCGTTCCCGCAAATGCAACATCCCTGACGGCGATCACCGCATCATCGCTTCCTTCCATATCCCCGGTAAGCGCTTCCAGCTCCTTCTTATTCTCCTCATACTTCGTCTGACAGCTGATAAGCTGCTGTGAAAGTGCCTTTACCTGAGCCACCTGCTCGGGAGAAAGCTTTTCTCCCTTTTTTATCTTCTGCTGCATGGCAAGAAGTACAGGCTGTATTTTTTTTACATTCTTAACAAGATTCTCGTTTTCCTTATTCAGCCCGACAAATCTTTCCTTGACTGCGGGATCAATGCCAACCTCCAGGCTGGTATCTCCGCCCATATCGGAGCCGATTATCTTCGCCTCTATCGAATAACGGGCCCTGACGTTGCCGCCGCTTATGAAGCCCTTCTTCCCGTCCACAAAAATCCCGTTGCCGGCGACCACTCTGCTGTTTATTATACATTCGGTGGTAACATTGTTTCCGGCCTCCACCGTGGCGTTTTCAATATACTTTACCACCACGTTCTTTCCGGCCTTCAGGACACCCCTTTCCATCCCGTTTACACCGCGGACGACGGTTATCTGTCCACCGGCTTCCACATAGGCTCCCTCCACGACACCCTTGATCTCTATGTCTCCGGTAGCCTTAACCCTGAAACCCGCTATGACATTTCCCTTGATAAGGAGATTCCCGTCATAGTCCTCTATATTTCCCGTGGAGGTATCCACATTTTCAAGCTCAAGCACCCCGGATACGAATATCTTTCCCTGAAGGATGCTTATATGACCGTCAATATCGGAAATAAGCTTTGTTCCGTCCTCCGAAACATGCATATTCGGACCGTAGCTGAATTTCGCATCCTTCACCGGTCTCGGAGCTATGCGTTTACCGTAGACATCAAAACCGTCCTCTCCGGGCACTGCGGGTGTGCGTTCCGCAACAACCTGACCCTTCCCGCAGGTAGTCACTGTATTCAGATGGAAGAAGTCTACCGAGCCGTCCTCATTAACCTTAGGCTTTCTGGATGGATCGGTATTGAAAAGATACCTGATCTCACCGTCACTGCCCTCCTTCGGCTCCTTCCCCTCAACCAGCAGATAGCTTTTGCAATACTGCCTGTCTGCCAGAAAACCGTTAAAGGCTTCTTCATTAAGGGCAGCCTTTATTTCATTCGCCTTAAGATCGCCCCTGATCTCATTTATGTCAACTCTTGTCCCACCGTCTGTGGGAGGATAAAAACGGAATATCACCTTCATCCCGTCACTGCTGACTCTCAGGGAGGTCTCCTCATTGACCTCACTAATCCGCTGCTTTTGCAGCAGTACCCTGCTCTCCGAATTCCGTTCTATGGCAGATCTCAGCATGGTGGCACTGTAGTCCACATTCTTCCTGTTTAAGTAGGCTTCCAGTTCCTTTAGATCCAGCTTCTTTCCGCCCTCTTCAGGAGGATATATTATAACCGAAGTACCCTTATCATCCAGTTCCAGTCTGAAATAGCCATTTCTATCACCCATAAAAATACCTTTCGTGACTGTCTTCTCTATTATGTTCCTGTTTTCAGAGTTCTTCTCCCCTTCCCCTCAGCAATTCTCTCAGACCTTATCTGTAATGAGTCCCATATATTTCCCAAGCTTGGTCTTCATTTTCTGCAATGCTCTTACATGAAGCTGGGAAACTCTGGATTCGGAAACCTCAAGGATATTGCTTATTTCCTTCAAGGTCAGTTCTTCATAGTAATAAAGAAGAATGACTTTCCGTTCCTTTTCCGTAAGGAGCGTGAGAGACTCAGCCAGAGTCTTCTTCAGTTCATCCTTCTCAACCACCTCTTCCGGTCCCAGGATCCTGTCCTGTGCCGCCACGTCCTTTACCGGAACCTCTGCGCCGGCCTCCTGGAATTCATCCAGCGAAACCACGTTAGTGACAGCCATCTGCGCCTGCCACTCCGCATACTCGTCGTCACTTATGCCCAGCTTTTTTGCTATATCCTGATCGGACGCGGTCTTTCCGGTTTCACTTTCAACGTCCTTGATGGCCTGCTCTATCTTCTTCTGACGCTGTCTGACAGTCCGGGGGATCCAGTCCATCTTCCTTATCTGATCGAGGATGGAGCCCCTTATCCGAAGGGATGCGTAGGTTTCAAATTTTACATCCTTCGTCAGATCGAATTTGTCTATAGCATCTATCAGACCAAAAATGCCATAACCTACCAGATCATCATATTCCACATTGTATCCGAGATACATGCTTAAGCGTCCGGCAACCACCTTTACAAGAGGAGCATATTCAACTATGATCTTTTCCCTGAGAGCCGGATCACCCGTTTTCAGATATCCGTCCCAGAGCTTTTTTCTGGATACCTCGTCCATATCTTATGTTTCTATTTCCTCGGTACTTATCTCTTCCCCGGAACCTGCGCCGGGAGCGGCCTCTCCTGCCTCCTCACCGGAGGATCTCTCGATCACCTTGTCCTTTTCTCCCGTCTTCTCCTCAGGAGGCTCTATCTCTATGGTATCAAGAAGCAGCTTTATTATATCCCCGAGAACAAGGAAGATGACCAAAGCCACAAAGATGATCTCCAGCGACGTGAGCAGCGGATCATGCCGGACAAAGGTAAATATGGCTGCAGCCCCTCCCCCGAAAAGCATTACTATGGTAGGAACTGTCTTTGTACGAAGATGAAGAGGTTCGACTACCTCTTCCTCTTCATCCTGTTTTTCCTCTTCTGTTTTTTCGTCCTGTGGTTCTTCAGGAGCTGTTTCCTGATTTTCTACCTCTGCCACATCACTCATATGGTTTTCACCGGTTTGCCGACAGCCTTAATTATATAATCTCCCGTCTCCGGAAAAAACTCAACTGTACGACCGAAATTCAGTCCCGTATCCTGGGCAAGGATGGGGATTCTCAGCTCGGCAAGCACCTTTCTCACCGCTTCCACATTCCTGTCTCCCACATTGACCAGGGCCGTATTATTGGAGAAGGCAAACATCTTTGCCCCGCCCGCTATCTTGGCGGTGAATCTGGCTCTGCTGCCTCCCTGCTGCTCCATCAGACGCACCAGCTCCTTTACGCCTGTATCCGCAAATTTCGCTATATTCTGATTACTCCTGATCGCCGTGCTGTCAGGAAGCATCACATGGGCAAGCCCTCCGTTTCCGGTAGCCTTATCCCTAATGGCAACGCCCACACAGGATCCAAGTCCCAGCGTGGTAATGCCCTGTCCCTTTGGGCAGAGCTTCAAGTCCGCCATCCCGACTTTAATCAGCTCACTCATATCTTCAACCTCTATATCTGCAAACAACCCGGAATATCGTAAACTCTTACTTTATATCATCAGATCGATATTCCAAGGGCAGACAGTAGCTTGCTGTATGAAGGCAGATCCGGAACAAGGATAAAATATCCGTTCAGCTCATCGTCGTTACTGAATGCCGTCTGTATCATAAGCATCTTGTCACCAACCATACCGAATTCTATTGCAGGAACAGATAGTATGGCTCCGGCCATATCTACAGTGAGATCGGGAACAGATTCGGTTATCTTCAGATTCGTCATTGCGGAAAGCGAATTCAGATACGCACCGGTAATTATATTTCCTATCTCCTTTAGAACCGACTGTTCCATTTCACTTAATACTTCCCCGCCGCCGGGTTCCATGCCCATCGCGCTCATCATATTTCCGATGAGCCGCTGAGCTGATTTCTGCTCCAGGAGAAACATCATGCTTCCGGTGATATCTCCCTGAACAAGGACATATATTCCTGCCATGATCTGCTCGTCGCCGCCTATGGCTTCTCCGATCTGATTGAAGCCCAGAAGCTCAACTCTCGGCACCTTCATCTCCACCTTTGCCTGAAGCATCTGTGCCAGGCTTGAAGCGGCATTTCCGGCTCCGATATTTCCGATCTCCTTCAGGACATCAAAATACATATCGTCTACGTGGTTAAGATCCAATTCTGCCATGAAGGATCCTCCTTTTATTGTTATTTATAAATCCACTTCTCCGATGATCGTTGAAATATCCAGCAGAGAAACCAGTCCGTTCTCAACCTTGCCCACACCACTGATAAATGACTGTACGCCGCTCTTACTGTCATGTGAAACATTCTCTTCGATATCATCGGTTCTCAGGTTATAAACCTTCTTTACCTCATCAACCAGTACCCCGATACTTCCGCTCTGATCAACCTTCAGGATGATGATACGGCTCTTGCCGGTTATCTCATCCTCGGGAAGTCCCATCTTTATCCTGAGACTCATTACGGGTACTACCTCACCACGAAGATTGATGACGCCACGGAAATACTCTGAGCTCTTGGGCACTCTGGTGATCCTCTGCATACGGACGATATTGTCGATATACTTGATATCTATTCCGTACTGCTCATTGCCGAGCCCCACAACGATATACTGGGTAACATCATTATCTATGATTCTTAATTCGTCAGCCATAACTTTACCTTCCCCCTCTTAGAACAGTGCATTTGAATCAATGATCAGTGCAACTTCGCCGTCTCCGAGGATGGTGGCACCGCTGATGATCCTGCTTGTGTTGATATATTTTCCGAGGGACTTGATAACAACTTCCTGCTGGCCCATAAGCTCATCCACCACAAGACCGGCCAGGCTGTCTCCCTTCTTTACGACAACTATTATGAGGTTCTCATTGTTTCTCTCAATCTCGGGGGCATCCAGCATATCCGAAAGCCTGATAATGGGAATAACAGAGCCGCGGAGCTGAATAACTTCCTTATTCTCCACAAGTCTGATCTCTGAAACAGGTATATCCTCGATGGTCTGTATGTTTCCGAGAGCAATGGCGTACTTCTCACCGCCCACGAGAACCATAAGAGCCTGTATAATGGCAAGGGTGAGAGGAAGCCTGACGATAAAGGTGGAGCCTTCACCAAGCTTTGTCTTCACCTCGACATCTCCACCGAGCTGCTCTATATTGCTCTTTACAACGTCCAGACCCACGCCTCTTCCGGAAATATCCGTAACCTTCTTCGCCATTGAGAAGCCGGGATCAAAGAGAACATCGATCACTTCCTTGTCATTCATCTGCAGAGCCTGCTCTTCGGGGACAAAGTTTCTCTCTATTATCTTCCTTCTTACAGCCTCTACATCAATACCGTTACCGTCGTCACCTACTTCGATGATAACGTTATTACCCTCCTGATAAGCATTGAGGAAAATGGAACCGGTTTCCGGCTTTCCTCTCTCGCTTCTGACATCCGGAGTCTCCAGACCGTGATCCGCACTGTTTCTAAGGAGGTGCATAAGGGGATCGCCTATCTGATCCACCACTGTACGGTCAAGCTCTGTCTCTTCACCGGTGATAGTGAGCTGCATACGCTTGCCGAGCTTCTTTTCCAGATCCCTTATCATTCTGGGGAATCTCTGGAGCGCGCTCTCTATAGGTACCATCCTGACCTTCATAACCGATTCATGAAGGTTTGTGGTAACGCTTTCCAGATATTCAACGTTCTCGGTAATAACCTGACTCTCCGAATTGGAGCCGCCCGACATCTGTGCTGCCGAAGAAACAAGGGCATTCTTTGCAATTATAAGCTCGGAAACCAGATTCATCAGAACATCCAGCTTCTCGATATCCACACGGACTGTCTGGCTCGCAACCGGCTTCTTGGCGGGAGCGGCCTTCTTTGATGCTGAAGATGAGGCAGCCGTCTCGGTATGGGGAGCTGCCGCAGCATGCTCAACGGAAACCTCTGCACTCTCTGTAGCGGCTGCCGTATCCTCGCCTCCGGCCTCCTGTACCGACTCTGCGGAGGAAGCCTCTGCCTCTTCCGGTAAAGTACCGTTATTGTCTACCATCTCCTCGTTATATTCTTCTCCGCAAACCTCTTCTATCTCGGATACGGATTTAATGGCAGCCACGATCTTATCCATGGGTTCGCTGGTGATAACGAAGATACTGAATGAGAAATCAAACTTCTCATCCTCTATATCCTGTGAGGAAGGGTCGCTGACAATGATCTCGCCCATCTCTTCAATAGCCTTGAACACCAGAAAAGCCCTGGCAGCCTTCAGCATACAGTTCTCATCGATGTAAACCGTGAAGCCGTACACCTTCTTGTCCGCCACAATGGCATCCTTCATCACATCCTTCTGGGCCTCTTCCAGAACAATGGTCCTGTAAACAGCCTTATCGCCGTCTGCAGCTTCCGGATTTTCCGCCGCATCGGGAGCTGCAGCTTCAGCAGCCGCCCCGCCGCCCTCCGAAGCCGGTGCGCCGCCGCCCTGAAGGAACTTATTCAGCTCGGCTATAATGGATTCGTTGTCATCCTCGCCTTCGTCGGAGGAATCCCTTATCGTATCCACATATCCCTGTATGGCATCCAGTGCCTGGAAAAGGATATCGATGAGATTTGAAGTGACCTTCATCTGACCGCCGCGGATCGCCGAAAAGACATCCTCGGTGTCATGCGTAAGTCTCTGCAGGCGCTTATATCCCATTGTTCCCGCCATTCCCTTAAGTGAATGTGCGGCACGGAATATCTCGTTAATGGAATCCTCGTTCTCCGGATCCTGCTCCAGAGTAAGAAGGTTGTCATTAAGTGCCTGAATGTGTTCCTGGGATTCATCCAGGAAAATACCTAAATACTGGCCTACATCCATATTACCTTACCCCCACGTGCTTCGCGATCGCTTCGGCAACCCTGCTCAGCGGAACTATCTCGCTGACAAGCCCGGTAAGCGCAATTGCCCTTGGCATACCATATACCGCGCTTGTAGCCTCGTCCTGGGCGATCACATAGATTTTTTTCTGTTTCTCAAGATTCTCTATACCGACGGTGCCGTCCGCACCCATACCGGTAAGTACTGCACAGCAGATCTCCGCATAGGGAGAGTCGATCAGGGATTCGTACATATAATTTGCCGCAGGCTTAACGCCCTCCCTTGCCGGCTCATCGCTGTAGTAGATCCTCATGTGGCCTCCGCTCCTGCCCACCTTCATATGCTTCCCTCCGGCGGCAAGATAAACGGTGCCCTTTTCCAGAAGATCCCCGTCAGCGGCTTCCTTCACCCTTACCTTTGACAAAGTGTCCAGCCTCTCGGCAAGGGACTTTGTAAATCCCGGCGGCATATGCTGCACCAGAAGTATGGGAGCATTTATTCCCGCAGGAATGTAAGGAATGACCTGCTGCAACGCCTTCGGTCCTCCTGTGGAGCAGGCGATGGCAACGCACTTTTCGCCTGAGACTACCGGAACCCCGGTCCTCAGCTTGATGTCCTTGACATTGGAGAAGCTGACTCTCGTAAAGGTACCGGATCCCTTTGTCTCATGCTCTGCAGCGCTCTTATGCTGCGGAACCTCCGTTCTGGAGGTTGTCGTGACAGTGCCTACGCCGCCCACCAGGCTCGCTCTGGCAACCACAGCCAGAAGTCTCAGGAAGTGGGCCTTGAATTCTCCATCCTTCAGGGCAGCCAGACCTGCAGGCTTTTGAATAAAGTCCACCGCACCGAGCTCAAGTGCCTCTATGGTTTCCTTCGTTCCCTCTCCCGTAGTAGAAGAAAACATAAGGATCCTGGCGCTTATTTTCCGCTTCTGAAGTTCCTTAAGGAGCTCCAGTCCGCTCATCCGCGGCATATTGACATCCAGCACGACTGCGTCATACGACTTCTTCTGCAGAAGTTCAAGCGCTTCAATACCGTCCTTCGCTCTGTCCTCCACATGATATCTGCTGTCGCCATCAATTATATCACCGGCGATCCTTCTCATGAGTGCAGAGTCATCTACAACCAGTATTTTCTTTTGATCACTATTGCCCATATCTTTTTTCAGCGGCTATCGCTGGTCCTCCTTCTGATCTTACGCTCCTCTTCGAAAATATATCTTATGATATCCTCCCTGCCGTGGCTGTCCAGATTCAGGAATTTTATCCGGTTTTCAAATCTGTCCTTTACCCCCTCCTTGGGATTAGACGAGATTATGCGTCCGACTATCGAAAACTTCTGCGGCTTTCCGTCCACCATCAGTGAAAACTTGAAAAGCATCTTTGTATCCTTCTCGTATTTATGCTTGGATACAAATCTGGCACCTCCGCCGCTTATATCCACTATCACTCCGTCTTCGAGGGTCAGATCCGTATCCAGGAATTCAACCGAACGGGAAACATACGCTTCCTCCTCCTCTTCACTCAGCTTCCTGCTTTTCATGTCGAGAATACAATTGAACCTGTAATACTCACGCCTCTGGAATTTTCTCAAGCCGCTGGTAAGCTCCATCACCAGAATGAAGAGATTGTTTGTCTTGAACCTGTCCTTTATCACCGAATAACACTGGAAGAGTCCGGAGGAGGTGTAAAAGCACAGGTCAAATTCCCCTCCCACGGGTAAAAGGATAAGCTTTCCCTTCTCTATGGGCATCTCTATCTCTATTTCTTCCTCGGAACGGATGTCATAAACCCTTGAAACGTAGACACGTCCCTTTGCGCCGGCTTTTCCATCCAGATCAGCCGCGTTTTCCTCGGAAAACCTTGTGGATGTAATCTCCAGCCTGTCGCCGGGCGAAACATAATCACTAAACATCTATGAATATTTCCTTCCTGCAAGTATATTCGCAAAAAATCCGCTCATTCCCCTCCTGTAAACGGTCTCTGTATGGGGAATATCCATAAGTGTGTCTGCTATATCCGTAAATGCCTTTGCCGCCTTGGTCTGCGGGTTGCTTATGGAAACCGGGCTCTGCTGCATAACCGCCTTGACAAGCGCATTATCATAGGGCACGACCCCGAGAAATTCCATACGCATCTTCAGATACCTGTTTACCACAGCACTCAGCTTGGAATAGAGCTGCTTTCCTTCCTCTGTGGTCTCCACCTTGTTTGTAATGACCTTCACCTTCGTCTCATCTTTATTGAACTTTGAATGCAGATTCAGTGCCTTCAATAAAGAGTAGGAATCGGTAATGGAGGTTGGCTCGGGTGTGGTAACGAGGAGTATCTCCCTGCTGGCTACGAGAAACTCCAGCACCGCCTCCGATATGCCTGCCGCTGTATCAATTATTATAACATCTGACATAGTATCAAGCTCGGACAGATTGCGGATAAGGTAATCCAGATGGTCACGGCTTAAGTTGCCCATTCCCGCGATCCCGGATCCTCCGGAAATAAAGCCTATACCCATGGGACCCCAGGTAATGACATCCCTTATGGAAGCCCCCTGATATATGAGATCCGCAAGGCTGTGCTTTGGGATAGCCCCGAACATAACCTCAATATTCGCCAGCCCGAAATCGGCGTCGAAAATGATCACCCTCTTGCCCGCATTCTTAAACTGTACGGCGAGATTTATGGCTACATTGGACTTGCCCACGCCGCCCTTGCCGCTGGTAACCGTGATTACCCGCGCGGTATTCTGCTGGGCGACCTGATTTGCTTTTATGATATTCCGTAATTTATCGGCCTGATCCACTTAATAACCTCATTTGCCCTGTCAATCTGTTCCCTTGCCGCCCAGCAGCACTCTTACCGTTTTCTGGGCATCAAATACCTCAATATCATCCGGCACATCCTGACCGTCGGTCACATAGGATATCTCCGCTCCTGTATGGAGCTTCAGATTCAGCATGTTGCCGAGAGTCGTTGTCTCGTCCAGCTTTGTAAATATTATCCTGTAGTCCACCAGCTTCGAATAGGTATCGGCTATGTTCAGGAGATCCCTGTACTTTGTGGTTACCGATACCACCAGATATACCGTGATCTTCATTGTATCACGGGTAAGGTCTATAAACTGCTTCTGGTTTCCGATCTGCTCATTATTCTTTGGTGAATGACCTGCGGTATCCACCAGTACGAAGTCAAAATTCCTGAACTCACTTAAGGCGCTTCTCATATCGTCGTCCACATACACTATCCTGAAGGGAACATTTAATATGTCAGCGTAGGTACGGAGCTGCTCCGCAGCCTTTACCCTGTAGGTGTCCGTTGTGACAAGAGCCACCCTCTTTTTGTCCTGGACCACAAGTCTGGAGGCGATCTTAGCAATAGTGGTGGTTTTTCCGACCCCTGTGGGTCCGAGGAAAAATACGGCCTCGGGCTCTCTCCCGTTTTTTTCTATCGTCGCGGCTTCCCCGAACTTCAATATAAGTCTCTGATAGATACCTGAAAGCATATAGTCGATGGAAACACCCGGTTTCCTGAGCTGTCTGGCTTCCTCCACTATGCTCTTCACATATTTCTCTTCCACCTCATTGTCCTTCAGTGTTTCGGAAATAAGTTCAAGGAATCTGGAGATCTCGTCATTTTCCTTAGGCTCCGTGCCTTCGCTTTCCCCGGAGCTCCCTTCCTCCGAATGCTCATTCTTTATCTGCTTCTCTATAAGTGAGTGAATGCTGTCCAGCTTTTCCGAAATCGCTCTGCTGGAATCCCCGCTTTCCTTCAGTATCTTTTCATCCTTTTCTTCCGGGGCTCTATCCTTCTCCCTGCTCTCCTTTTCAGCCTTCCTTTCACTTTCGTCGATCTTCCTCGCTGCATCCCTGACTATGGACAGATCTATGTCCGAAGGCCCCTTTATGCTGTTTTCAAGGGGCATGGTATGGCTGTTCACTTTCTCAGGTCTGTAGGGAGGAAGCGAAACGGGCTTTGAATTCGAAATATCGGAATCGGATACTTCCTCTATGGCGGCCGTGACCTCGGTCTGGGCTCTCTTAAAAAAGCCGAAAAACCCTGCAGGCTTCACTGTACGTACATTCATCACAACCGCGCCTTCGCCCAGCTCCGCCCTGGCCTGTCTCGTCGCTTCTTCTTCAGTTTTTGCGGTAAATTTCTTTATTATCATATTATGCGGTTATTATCCCCACCGACTGAAGCTCCACATTGCTCTCTATCTCATTATATGATATCACTATCAGGTCTTTTATATAATCCTCTGAGAGCTTTTTAAAATATATCCTTACTATGGGCGAGGTCAGAACTATGGGATTCCGTCCCATATCCTCAAGCTTTTTCACTTCCTCCTCGGCAGAAGCCATTATCGCCTTTGTTCTGTCCGGAGCCAGAGTAAGATATGAGCCCTGTTCGGTCTGCTTCACGCTGGCCATTATCTCCTGCTCGATCGCGGGATCCAGAGTAACAACACTGGTGCTCTCTCCCATCTGGAAGTATCTGGCGCTTATAGCCCGTTTCAGCGCCTGTCTGCAGTATTCCGTAAGGATATCCGTATCTCTGGTCGTTGCCCCGTTATCCGCAAGGGACTCGAAGATGGTCAGAAGATCCCTTATGCTTATTCCTTCCTTCAAAAGATTCTGCAGAACCTTCTGTATCTCTCCGATCCCCAGGATCTTCGGCGTAAGCTCGTCCACAACCTCCGGATTCGACTCCTTAAGGTTGTTAATAAGGTTCTGTGTATCCTGACGGGTAAGAAGCTCACTGATATGGGCTCTTATCACCTCTGTAAGGTGGGTCGCGATAATGGACGGCGGATCCACAACCGTATATCCCACGGATTCGGCTCTTTCCCGCTGGCTCTCCGTGATCCAGGTGGCCGGCAGATGGAAAGACGGCTCGAAGGTCGGGATACCTGTTATCTCCTCCTCCACATAGCCGGGATTCATGGCCATATAGTGGTCAAAAAGTATCTCACCCTCTGCGACCTGCACGCCCTTTATCTTTATAATGTACTGGTTCGGATTCAGCTGGATATTATCACGGAGTCTTATTATGGGAACAATGGTACCCATTTCAAGCGCTATCTGCCGCCTTATCATTACCACACGGTCAAGAAGGTCTCCGCCCTGATTCACATCGGCGAGAGGGATGATACCGTAACCAAACTCCAGCTCAATGGGATCGACATTAAGGAGCGAGATCACATTTTCCGGCTTCCTGATCTCCTCCGCACTTACCTCCTCGGGCTTCTCGGCCTCGGCTTCAACTGCACTCACCTCGAGCTGGTTCTGCATGATCCTGCCGCCTACAACAAATATCGCTCCCATTGTAACAAAGATCACGGGATTCAAGGGTGTAGCCACTCCCAGGAAGGCAATTATCCCACCCGCCATATACATGACCTTCGGCGTGGACAGGATCTGGCGCACCAGCGTCGGCCCGAAATCCGCCTCCTTTGCCCCCTTTGTGACAAGGATACCGGTTGACAGCGATATAAGGAGGGACGGTATCTCTCCCACCAGTCCGTCACCTATGGTAAGTATCGTATAGGTATTCAAAGCGTCCTGGAAGGTCATTCCCCGCCTAAGCATAGCCATGGCGATACCGCCCACCAGATTGACTCCGGTAATGATTAGCCCTGCGTTGGTATCACCCTTTACATACTTGACGGCACCGTCCATGGAACCGAAGAAGCTCGATTCTTCCTGGATCTTGTCACGTCTCGCCTTGGCTTCCTTGTCGTCTATCGCTCCGGAATTCAGATCCGCATCTATGGCCATCTGCTTACCGGGCATGGCATCAAGGGTAAATCGTGCGGTAACCTCCGACACACGTTCGGAACCCTTGTTTATGACCACCAGCTGTACGATAAGTAGAATTATGTAAACTATCGCACCGACTATCAGATCGTTCCCGCCGACGAACTGTCCGAAGGTACGTACCACGTTTCCCGGATCTCCGGTGGTAAGGATCAGCTTCGTGGAGGACACATTTAGCGATATCCTGAATATGGTGGTAAAAAGAAGAATGGTTGGATAATATGACATATCCAGCACTTCTTTTACAAAAAGCGTATTAAACAGTATGGCAAAGGCTATTGCCATATTAAAAGCAAGGCAGATATCCAGAAATGTTGCCGGCAGGGTTATGATCATGAAGACAAAGGCCGACAGAAGATACAGCGCGACCCCGACATCAAATACATTAAAAACCTTGCTTTTTCCTTTGGCAGGCACTACATTTCACCCCGCTGTTCCTTTTGATTATACACAAATGCAAGAATCTCCGCTACTGCCTGATAAAGTTCCGGCGGAATAATATCACCCAGCTCCACATTGTGGTATATCATCCTGGCAAGCGGCTTGTTTTCAACTATATCGACATTGTTCTCTCTGGCGACTTCCTTTATCTTCTGTGCCAGGAAGTCCGTTCCCTTTGCGACCACTATGGGAGCTGCGGCTATGGTCACGTCATAACGGAGAGCAACCGCAAAGTGTGTGGGGTTCGTTATTACCACATCCGCCTGGGGAATGGCGGCCATCATACGGCGCTGGCTCACCTCCCTCATCTTCTGCCGGATCTTTCCCTTTATCTGGGGATCTCCTTCAGAATTCTTATACTCGTCCTTGACCTCCTGCTTGGTCATCATCATATCCTTATGGAACTTCCATCTCCGGTATGCGTAATCCGCTATACCCACGATCAGATAAAGAATGGCTATCCTGAGTCCCATATCGAGTACCGTGTCGAGAACCAGCGCAACCCCTTCCTTCAGGGAAAACTGTTCCAGGAGCAGTATCATCCCCAGCTTATCCTTAAGGGTGATATACGCCATATACCCGATTATGACTATCTTCACAACGGACTTTAAGAGCTCGAAAAGCTTTTCCGCCGAGAAAAGCCTCTTCATCCCGCTTAAGGGGGAGAGCTTGTCAAACTTCGGCTGGAGAGGCTTCGTTGTGGGAGCCCACTTCACCTGAATGATATTTACAATGACCGATATCGCAAATCCCACCAGAAGTATGGGAAGGAGGATTATTAGCATCTGCAGGGCGCATCGGTTTACATAAATACAAAAATCCCTTACACTTATCTCTCCCCCGGTAATGACAGTGTGCTCCGGAATGCCTTCATATACCCAGTAAAAAAGCTCCAGAAACCGGGTTCCCGTATAAAAGCCTATCACACGTAAAAGCAGGAAGACCGCTATCAGGCTGATGGCACTGTTTAATTCCTGGCTCTTTGCAACCTGTCCTTCTTTTCTGGCATCATCGAGCTTCTTCTGGGTAGGCTCTTCGGTCTTGTCTCCGCCCTCCCCATCGGCAAAAAACTGAAGATCGAGCTTCAGCAAATACTCTCCGTTCCTTTTGTATTCGTAAGGATAGCTCATCCGCTGCTCAAAACCTCTATCACGTTGGTTATCATCCTCTTCATCTCCCCGGCAATAAAGTCACCCATAACGGGGATAAGAGAAGCTGTGGCGATCAGGGCCGCAAAGCCCACGAATATCTTCAACTGCACCCCCACAGAAAACATATTCATCTGTGGAGCCACCTTTGCGAGAATTCCCAGAACGGAATTCAATAAAAGCATGGTAGCGTACAGCGGCAGGTAGATCCTGAAGGCTATAATAAAGGAATCCATGATATAGCCGGTTACCGTATATACCAGCCCTTCCGCGGGGATATTTATCCTTCCGGCAGGTATCAGTGTGAAGCTCTCGAAAAAGGCCCTCAACACATAGTGATGCAGGTTCGTGAGCATAAGTATCAGCATAAAAGCGTATTGGTAAAGCGAACCCGTAAAGCCTGTCTGCTGTCTGGTCATGGGATCAAATATGCTGACCATAGCCAGACCTACATCCCTGTCAATATTGGAGCCCGCAAACTGGAGGATATAAAGTGCCAGATTTGCGCAAAATCCTATGGTCAGTCCGCAGAAGGTCTCCTTAAGCACGAGTACCGCATACCCCACAACGGTTGTATACTCCAGAACAGGATGCGGCACCACGGTAACATAAACAATAAATGCCAGAAATACGGAAAGCCCTGCTTTTACCCTTCTCGGAACGTTATTCATACTGAAAAACGGTGCCGAGAACATAAAGGACGCTATCCTCGTGAGGAGCAGCAGGTAATATTCCAGATCCTTGACAGAAAAATTATACTGAAACACTGTATTTCATCAATGTCATTCCGGATGATCCCCGGAATGAAGATCCACTTTAATAACTTAATGATGCCGGGGTCAAAACCCGATATCATTTAATGTACACAGAAAAATCACTCCAGAGGTCCTCTGTAAAAGTGACCATATTGTTCATCATCCAGTGACCCATCACCATTATGCCCGTAAATATCGCTATGACCTTTGGCACAAAGGTCAGGGTCTGCTCCTGAATGGAGGTCACGGTCTGAAAAATGGATACTGTAAGACCCACCACCAGAGAAATAAGGAGCAGCGGCGCCGAGGTTATGATGATGGTATACAGGGAATTTCTCACCAGATCCGATACTGTATCTATTGTCATTTTGTTCCTCTCCTTTCCGAAAAAGATTCTTCGGGCTCCGCCCTCAGAATGACAGGTCTTATCAGTAAGATTCTCCGCCCTCAGAATGACATATTTCGTCAGTAAACAGGTCTCATCAGTAAAAAGTCTTCACAAGGGATCCGATCACAAGGTTCCAGCCGTCGGCAAGCACAAACAAAAGTATCTTGAAGGGCATTGAGATCGTTGTCGGAGGCAGCATCATCATACCCATACTCATAAGGGTGGATGCCACTACCATATCTATCACTATAAAAGGAATATAGATCAAAAAACCTATTATAAAGGCTGTCCTCAGCTCCGAAATACAGAAAGCCGGGACCAACACATAATTCGGGATATCGTCAAGCTCTTCAACCGGATCCAGCTTCGCAATGTCCAGAAAAAGCTGTACGTCCTTCTTCTGGGTCTGCCCGTACATAAATTGGCGAAGAGGCTCCATTGCTCTTTCCCTGAACTCGGTCTGGGTAATGGTGCCCTCCTCAAAGGGCTTTACCGCCTGGGTATTTATCTGATTTATGGCAGGCTGCATTATGAAGAAGGTAAGGAAAAGAGTAAGCCCGATAAGAACCTGGTTCGGAGGCGCAGTCTGGGTACCGATGGCGGTACGGGTAAAATGCATAACGATGATGATCCTCGTAAATGAGGTCATCATTATAAGAAGGAAGGGTGCAAGAGAAAGCAGTGTAAGGGTAATTAATATCCTTAAACTTCCGGACAGATTCCCTCTTTCATCCGAATAGGTGATATTCAGATTGTTTCCGATATTCAGTTCCCTGATATCCTGTGGTGTTTCCGCAGTACCCGGCTCCCTTATTACCGTACTGGAATTATAGGGATTATCGCTAAGCCCCAGATCATTGTAATTCTGGCTTCTGGTTCCCTCCACGGTGGTAGTGTCGCCTCTGGATGCTCCGGTATTACTGGTGATGTTTTCCTGGGCAAATACGGGAAAAGCCATTAAGATAATAAGAGATAAAAGAAAAACGGCTGCATAAACCAACCGTATTTCCTTAAAAAGCTTTCCAGCAATCATATTCATTTCCTGTCATTCTTTCGGATCACATTTCCGGCTTTTTCAAGGAGCTTTTTAAAATCCGGCGTTTGAATTCCGGGCTGCTCGCCTGCTTCCGGCTGTAAAATGACATCCTCCGGCAGTTCACAGATCAGTCCGACCCGATCCTTCGACTCCGATATCAACAGGTATTTGTCACCTGCCCTGATAAGATCCAGACATTTTCCGCCCGACAGCCTTAAGGATTCCACAACCTGAATATTGCGTCCGGTCATTTTCTGCTTCTCAAAGGAGCCCACTATCCTTGCTGTCAAATAGGTGGCGAAAAGCACAAACGCAAATATAAGGAATGCCGACAGGAGTTCGGCAACGCTGCCAACCCCTGCTAGAAGGCAGAAATCCATTTATCCTACAACTTTCTTCACGGCTTCCAATACACGCTCCGCCTGGAAAGGCTTTACTATGAAATCCTTCGCTCCGGCCTGAATGGCTTCGATAACCATTGCCTGCTGACCCATAGCGGAACACATGATGACCATAGCCGAAGGATCGGCTGACTTGATCTTCTTCAACGCCTGTATTCCGTCCATTTCCGGCATTGTGATATCCATAAGAACCAGATCAGGTTTTACCTCGGCATACTTTTCAACCGCCTTGGCTCCGTTTTCCGCTTCACCTGCAACATTGTAGCCGTTCTTTGAAAGAATGTCCTTGATCATCATTCTCATAAATGCTGCATCATCACAAATCAGAATGTTTTTAGCCATATTTTTTTCTCCCTGTTTATTTATAGCAAACGACACTGTCGTTAACTACACTACTTTATTATTTCCGTAACTCTTACACCAAAGCTTTCTTCGATTACCACAACCTCGCCCTTTGCAACGTACTTGCCATTCACAAGAACATCTATAGGCTCACCGGCTATCTTCTCTAATTCTATAATAGTTCCCGGTGCAAAATCAAGGATTTCGTTAATGGATTTATGTGTCCTGCCGAGCTCAACAGTAACCTCCAGAGGAACATCCTTGATAAGCTCGATATTTTCCTGACTCTGCAGAGGATTGATATCCCCGGAGAATGTCTGGAAATTCGCCTGCTGGACATTTACCGGCTGCTGCATCATAGGCTGCATCATGGGCATTCCCATTCCCATCTGCGGATTCATACCCATCTGCATCTGCGGCATTCCCATTCCCATCTGCGGATTCATACCCATCTGCATCTGGGGATTCATGCCCATCTGCATCTGGGGATTCATGCCCATAGAGGGATCCATTGCCTGAGGCATCGGCTGCTGTGCCGCTGGCTGCTGCGGCATTGCCTGAGGCTCCGGTGCTGCGCTTTCCGGCGCAGGCGGAGGCGGTGGAGGTGCTTCTTCTGCCGCTCCCGCTGCTTCTCCTCCTTCCCCTATAAAGAAGTTATAAAGCTCCTTTGCAAAGGGAATCGGGTAAAGCTGCATTATCGAGCTGTCAACCAGATCCTCGCCTATCTGCAGATCAAAGGAGATCTTTACGAATTCCCCTTCCAGAAAGGCTGCTATATCACCCGGTTGTCCGAATTCTCCCAGATCCACCAGGGAAGCCTCCGGCGGGCTTATATCTATCATTTTCCCCAGCATAGAGGAAAGTGATGTGGCTGCGGAGCCCATCATCTGGTTCATCGCCTCGGATATGGCAGAAAGATGAAGTTCCCCGAGTTCACCGTCCGTATTGGTTCCGTCACCGCCCATCATAAGATCGGTGATAACCTTTACATCATTCTCTTTTAATACAAGAATGTTGGAACCGTCAAGACCTACTTTGTAATGTATCTGAACAAATACACAAGGCTTTTCATATTCCTGTATCAGGGTATCCCAGGTACATACCTCAACCGTAGGGGTGGTAATATTGACCTTGCGGTTTACGAGGGAATACAGCGTCGTTGCCGAGGTGCCCATGCTGATATTGGCAACCTCTCCCACCGCATCTCTCTCTATTTCGGAAAGTATCTCTTCTCCGGATCCGCCTGAATCCCCGTCAGAGGGCGCTTCGGAGGGAGCATCAGAAGGTGCTGCGCCGCCGTCATCGGCAGACATACCGCTCAGGAGCGAGTTTATCTCATCCTGAGATAGCATTCCGTCCATCTAGTTACCCTCCTCTCTGATTATTGATGTAACTCTGACCGCATAGTCATTCTTTATGGCTCCGGGCAGAGCAGTAAATTTCTTGATATTGCCGACGTAAACATCCAGTTCTTCGGCCACCTTGCTGTCCAGCCGGATGATATCCCCGGGCTGCAGGTTCACAAAATCCTGAACGGAGATGACGCTGTGCCCCAAAACTGCCTTTACCGGCATGGAAACATGATTTATGAGATCTTCCAGATGCTCATGGTAATCCTCATCATTTCCGTTTTGCATATTGGAGAACCAGAACTTGGTATTCAGCTTATCCATTATGCTTTCCAGTGTCAGGAAAGGAAGACAGATATTCATAAGTCCCTCCACGTCACCTATCCTCATATTAAGGGTGACGATGGAGATCATTTCCGTCGGAGCTATTATCTGTGCGAACTGCGGGTTTGTCTCCACCCGTTCCAGAACAGGTGAGAGCTCCACCACATTTTTCCAGGGCTCCCTGAGGAGACGGACACAGATCACCATGATCTTCTCCAGAATGGAAAGCTCGATATCCGAGTATTCCCGGCTCTTCTCCAGGGGTTCTCCCTGACCGCCCAGCATTCTGTCTATTATAGCAAAACCAAGATTGCTGGCAAGCTCTATCATAACATTTCCTGTCAGGGGCAGGAAATTGATTATACCAAGTATTACCGGGTTAGGCAATGAATTTGAAAACTCCGAGAATGTCAATGCTTCGGAATTCACCACCGTAACCTGGGCGTTTTTCCGGAGATAAACCGGAAGATTCGTGGAAAGAAGTCTCCCGTAGTGCTCGAAGATTATCTCCAGTGTTCTCAAATGCTCCTTTGAGAACTTTGCGGGACGCTTGAAGTCGTAATCCTTGACAGGCCGCTCATTGGCCTCCTTCATATCGTCCGCATCTATTTCACCGGAACTGAGACCCGCCAGCAGGGCGTCTATCTCATCCTGGGACAGTACATCTGCCAAAGTGGTTCTCCTTTCCCCAAAATTTCCAGATCATTTTTCATCTGACAGAGCTCTTCAGTAATAGAAAGCCCTTCAAATGTTTTATGAAATAAGCCAGCTGGAGAATGACACCCCGGTAATAAACTTGGAATTGTACATCTCCTGAAGACCCTCCAGTATCCTCTGCTGGATAGCCTCTGTTCCCATGGCATTTATCTCTTCAAGGGTATAGCTGCCTATGACCTTATTTATCTCATCCTTTATAAGTCCCACCTGCGCGTCCATATTCGCGCCGTAAGTGGCATAATCGCTGTCCTTGGTATTCAGGGAAAGCGTAACACCCACAACCGCATAATGTGCCGTGGTATCCCCGGAATCCGGATTTACCTTCAAAGGTATTGTCAGCTGGTCCGCGATATCATAGGGGGAAATATCCGCTATCGATACGTTGTTTGCCGCACTGGCAATATCACCGCTGGAGGCTATCCCGAGATCCAGGTTTATGGCTCCGCCGATATCGCCAACAAGTGCAAGCACCTTCTGGTTCGTGGGGATAATGGTAAACATCATAATTCCCGTCATCACGGTATTGACCACAAGTAAAGCAAGTATGATAATGCCAAGCAGATTCTTTTTCATATTGGTTCCTTATTGTAGTTTTCTGTACGGGGCACTGTCGCACCCAGTGCGCCAAAACGTGCCCGAAAAACGTCCACCGGACGTTTTTCCATCCTGAGCGTCAGCGAAGGATCTTACTATAAGGATCTTACGAAGCGTCCGACAGCTCATTATAGATCTTTATCTCCACGCGCCTGTTCTTTGCCCTGCCCTCAGGAGTTGAATTGTCGGCAATGGGCACATACTCGCCCCTGCCGCTGTGCTTAATGTGTGCGGGATCCAGAAAAGTGGTGTCCAGAAGATACTGGAACACACTTAAGGCTCTTGCTCCCGAAAGCTCGTCATTACTTGCAAACTGACCCCTGCCCCTGATCGGAACATTATCCGTATGACCCTCGATCTCAATGGTATCCTTAGCGTACCTCTCAAGTATCTGTCCCAGCTTATCAAGGACAGGACGCGCCTCGTCCTTTATTGTAGCACTTCCGGAGTCAAATAACAATGAACCGTTCATGGTAAGAAGAACATACTGGCTGGTATAATCGATATCGATCTCACGTCCCAGACTGCTCTCCTCTATAGCCTCTTCGATCTTCTCGGCCAGTTCCTCCGAAGCCTTCAGCTGAGCCTCCATAAGCTCTTCCTTTGCTTCCTGTACTTCAGCCTCGCTTCCGGAAAAATCACTGGATTCCGAGGAATCCTGTTCGCCTGAGTAACCGCCGTTTGAACTGTTGTCCTCCTCGGTTTCGGAGTTGTTTACAACCTCATTATTCTGTTTCCCCGATGCGCTGACACCCATTGAACTGAAGTACTGCGAGAGCTCATTCAGCTGGCTTACGCCGTTGCTGACCAGCACACCGTCGCCTATGGCGGTTCCTCCCCCTTCAAAGATACTGAAGGTCTCTGCAAAGGATTTTGCCACCTCCTCATATTTCGCGGCGTCCACAGATGACATTGAGAACAGCAGTACGAAGAAGCAGAGGAGTAGGTTCATCAGATCCGAGAATGTGGCGGTCCAGGCGGGAGCACCGGGCTTTACATCTTCGACCTTATTCTTCTTAGCCATTCGTGCTCCTTACCTTATCCTTCTCCTCCGCCGGCATCGCCGCCCTCACCCATTGCAGCAGAATCCTTGGGAGAAAGATAGGATTTCAGTTTCTCTTCTATTACACGGGGGTTTTCTCCTGCCTGTATGGAAAGGAGTCCTTCCACCTGTATTCCCTTAACGGCCATTTCCTCACTGTTTTTGCCCTTAAGCTTTGTGGCTATGGGTGTGCAGAGCCAGTTCGCAAGGAGAGAGCCGTAATATGTCGTTACCAGCGCCACCGCCATAGAGGGTCCGATGGAGGAAGGATCCGACAGGTTCTTAAGCATGTTGATAAGTCCGATAAGAGTACCGATCATTCCCCAGGCAGGTCCCATGGAGCCTACATCCTCCCAGAAAGCCGCATTTGCCTTGTGACGATCCTCCACGGCATTCATCTCCGTTTCCATGATCGCCCGCACAAGCTCGGGATCGGTACCGTCAACGACAAGCATTATCCCCTTCTTTAAGAAAGGATCCTCGATATTTCCGGCGGCTTCCTCCAGGGACAGAAGTCCCTCTTTTCTTGCTATATTCGATAGTTCTATTATCTGCTTTATGACTTCGGCGGGCTTTACATTATATGTCTTGAAGATCTGGGAGGTGGATTTCAAACCCGTAACGAAATCCCCCACCGTACGGCTTGCGAAGACAGCAAAAAAAGCGCCTCCGAAGGTTATAACCGCAGAGTCACGATCAATGAAAGACCATATTGCCGACATTCCGTTGGAACCGGTGATCCCGTAGAACATCAGACCAAAGCACAAGATAAGACCGACTATGGAAGCAATATCCATAACAAACCCTTACTCCTCATATTTCTTCACCGGCTCCTGTCCGGATCCTCCGTACCTGAAATCCTTCACAAGCTCCAGTATGTTCATCCTGCCTTCCTTCACGATGAGCTTCTTTCCGTTTTCAAAGGTCACAACCGTATCCGGTGTCTCTTCCACCGTCTGTATGTGATCCTCATTCACCAGTATCTTTGTCTCATCAAGCTTTGTAAGTTCTATCATCAGTCGAATGCCGTCCTTCTTCCGCAGGTCTCCGGCTGTCCGAAGGAGGCACCTTCCGACTGCGGTCCACCGGGCATTTCACCGCCCTGATGTGAACAGACAGGATAAACCACACGACATTATAGCACAAATCCCCGGAGAGAAAAACCCTCCGGGAAAAAAATGTTACAGTTTGGAGAAACGTATCATATTCCTGTTGTAGCCCGTGGTCACAAGATACGCCTTTTCCTTTTGGGCTTCCATCAGAGCGCTTAGCACGAAGCCGCTTAGTCCGCTGATCTTAAGATCCGGATCCGTCAGATCTGACAATTCCCCCGAATCCCTTTCTATGATGAGAACGGAATTCTCTTCAAAGAAAAGAGAGATCTCTATAAGAACCGGTTTCTTTGCATTTTGATTTCTTTCCAGAATCGTCAGGGCGATCTCCTCAATAAAAAGAGCTGCACGGTCCGATTCCGCATTTGAATACTGATGTGACTCAAGATTTCTCCTGACATCTCCGGAAAGCCCGGGAACGGTTTCCTTTGTCAGAGTATCGTCAAATACAATGATCTCCGTCTCCATATGCTTTAACAGGAAGGGGAAATTATCCCTTCCGAATTTCAGATATACGAAGAGCATTGCCGCCGTCAAAGTCAGGACCGGCGCTGCCACAAACCCGGCCCACATTCCGTTGAAGCCAAAAAGGGACGACCCGAGAATGGGAAGAAGGATATACAAAAGGCCATTCTGAAGGCAGGCGATGCAGACAGCCATCCCGATGCGGTCGATCAGCATATAATAGGAAGTTGTGAGGGAAACCGTACTGCAGAATACAAATCCGAGGGATACGATCCTGAGCGCCGTGATGGAAGGAGTAAGCGCGTCTCCTCCCGTTATCCCGAAGAGAGCACAGAACTGTTTTGCAAAGACCCAGATCAGGACTGTCGCCGCCAGACCTTCCACGATGGCAGCCTTGATGCCTGATCTCAAAACCCTCTTAATCAGCTGATGGTTCTTTTCTCCGAAATAAATACCAATAAGAGGCTGCATTGCCATTCCCACACCGTCCATGACAACGCCGAACTCTATTAAGCTCACCACCACAGCGAGAGTGACCAGACCTGACTCTCCATAATGTGCTGAAACAAATCCGATCATCACATAGTCCATGAGTCCCCAGCATATATATACAGAAGAATCCACTATGCTGAACCGTGATGTCATCAGAAAGTCCCGGTAAGACAGATGCCATACAAAGTGCAGAGTGTTTTCCTTCCGGAAATAGTGCGCGAGACAGGAAAGGATCCCCAAACTGTTTCCGATGACGGAACCCAAGATAATACCCGTCATTCCGAAGAATCCTGCAAGTATGACGGAACAGATGACATTCCCGCCGATCTGGAACCCGTAACAGATATTATTGCAAAGCTCATCCCCGTCGCTGTAGACCATCTGTTCCAGATAGAAGACCACAATGGTAAGAAAGGCGTTGATGGGAATAAAACGGTAGTACTTTAGTGCCTGTTTGAGGATCTCCCCGGTGACGCCGCTCACACTGAAATATGCGTCCCGGAAAAAGAAGATCAAAAGCGCTGATATAAGCCCAATTCCAATGCTCACGATAAGCCCCTGACCGTAAATCTCATCGGCCCTGCGCTTCCTCATTGCCCCGATCTCCCGGGTGAAGGCGATCCCTACGCCTGTCGAGACCAGGTCGCCAAAGAAGGTGACGATGGCTGTAACCGGTGTAATGGCATTGATCCCGGCAACACCGGATTCGCCTATATAGAATCCTGCAATGATGCTGTCGCTAAGCAGCATAAGGTACATCACCGCTTTGGTGAATGTACCTGATATCAGCATGGAATTAAATTTCTTTTCGCAGAATCCTTTCATCTTATCCCCTGGTTTCTATATATCAATCATAATCCTTTATGCACTGTGATACCGCGGGTAAATTTCCGGAGGGAGATACCACGATGGTGAACGTGGAAGCCAAATCCAAAAATTCTTAACCATCGTATATCTGAAAAAAGATTATCGCATAAATCCCCGGAGAGAAAAACCCTCCGGGGAAAAAATGTACTGAGCGAGGCTAAGGATCTTTCATAGCTTAACGCTTCAGATTGATAAGTTCCTCAAGCATGGTGTCGGAAACCGTGATGATACGGGAATTTGCCTGGAAACCACGCTGGGTTGTGATCATTGTCGTGAATTCCGAGGAAAGATCCACATTACTCATTTCCAGCTCTCCGGAAGCATAGGAGCCGCCGTTTGCGGTCACGTCGCCGATAACCGGCGCACCGGAGTTCATGGTCTCCATATAGAGATTGTCCCCGGTCTTCTCAAGACCCGATGCATTGGAGAAGATTGCAGAAGCGATCTGACCTAAGAGCCTTGTCTGTCCGTTTGTATAGGAGCCGGTGATGGTTCCGTCAACACCTACGGATACGGAGCTTAATGTTCCAACCGACCAGCCTGAGCCCTCTGTGCTGTCCACTCCGCCGTTTCCGCCGTTTATCGTTGAGGTGCCCTTGTTGTCGATATTCTTAAGAGTTGAAGTATCTACATAAACATCCTCGGAAAAAGCCAGTCTCAGAGGATTTTTAAGATTAGTAGCCTCTCCTGAAAGCAGGCTTTTTAAATTCAGATTGAATCCGATCTTTTCACTGTTAGTCTTGGTGGCAAAATCCGGATCGGTTGACTTTATCCTGTACGGGCCTACTGCCGTACCGTCCTTTCTATCAAATGCAAGCATTCTGGCTGTTTCCGACGCACCCGCAGCATCGTGTGTATCTTCGACATTCAGCGCTTTCGTAAAGAAATCTTCCTTTGCCTTCTCATACACGTCAGCGGTCTCGCTGTCTTGCTTGTCACGGAAAATGGTTTCCCCGTTTGAATCCAGCATATCGGTAATTGACAATTTGAATTTAGTCTGAGTATCTGAATATCCAGCCTCTCCCTGCTTTACAGGAAGTAGCTTATATTTAACCGTGTATCTGTAGCCCTCATTATCATATATCTTCATATCCACAACCTGACCCGCTGCCTGTCCCAGAGCCTTGGAATTGGAATCCAGTATTCCGGTGAAATAGCCGTTTGTGGTAGCCTTGGGATCTGAAGTCTTGTTTTCGGGGCTCATGATCTTTAAGGGTACAAGAGAAGCAGTGCTGATTTCCTCGGCACCGGTGGTCTCATTTCTTATTACGTCATAGCCCTGCACGGTGTAACCGTTACTTGACATGCAGAGGGTTCCGTTTGCATCCACGGTGAAGGCACCGGATCTCGTATAGAACTGCTGGTTTCCGTCGGATACCACGAAGAAGGACTCTCCGTTGATACGGATATCAAAGGGATTTCCCGTGGTCTCTGCGGAGCCGGGGCTGGTTATGTTTGAATAAATGGATGCCATGCTTACACCGAGACCGATCTGCTTTGCATTTACACCGGCACGTCCGGTATTGTCATTGGGTCCCGATGCATTGGCCTTTGACTGGTAAACAAGGTCCTGGAAATTAACCTGGGCCGACTTATATCCTACTGTATTTACGTTTGCAATATTATTACCGATAACGTCCATCCTGGTCTGGTGTGTCTTCAGTCCGGCAACTCCGGAAAAAAGTGATCTCATCATAAGGCAGTGCCCTCCTAATATTGTGAGCCCCTTAAGGGGCGTTTCTTATGCTATTACTGCGCCGTCTATATTGCTGAATACCTGGTTTTTTGTGTCGTTTGCGTCCATTGCGGTTACGACCGTGCTGCTTTCCGTATTTACTATGAACGCCAGATTGTCTATCATTACCAGAGAATCGTTTATTCCCTTTTTCTCTGCCCTTTCCATTCCGTTTGAAAGTCGGTCGAGCTGGCTTGCGCTTAAACTTATGTTCCTGTCTGAAAGTCTCTCTCTCGCGTGCTTTGAAAACTTTAGTCCGAAGTCCTCTCCCTGCTTTTCCGTAAGTATGTCGGCGAAGCTTTTCTGTCCCTCGGGAAGCTTTGCTGCTCCGGAGCCCTTCAGATTATACCGTTCGGTCAGCTCTTCTATGGAAGGGAATGAAGCTGTATTAACATCTACCTTAGCCATTTCTTTCTCCTTCCTGTCATTCTGAGCGTCGGCAAAGGATCTTTATGGATCCCCCACTTCGTTCAGGATGACAGTCAAGTGTCTGCAGTTCCTTCTGCCTTAGCTGTTGATTCTTCTGCTCCGCTGTTATCTGCCGGAGCGCTGCTGTCCTGACCGGTATCGGTTGTGAGCTTCTCTGCAGCGTCCTTTATCTGCTCTTCCGTCGGTACCGTATTCTCCGTCGTCTCAGTGCTTGTATCTTTGTTCTGATCCGTATCTGAAGCACTCTCCGTATTCCGGTTTGCATCATTATTCTGTTCCGCTGCCGGAGCCGATGCTGCTTCCTTGACCGTTACGTCGATACCGTACTCCTTGAACCTAGCCACGTATGCTTCCATTCCTGCCTGTATATCGGCTGAAAGGAAGGTCTTCTGGTAGGCGCTCATTCCGCTGAAGGTTTCATAGAGTGCCCTCATCCTTGACTCGAAGCTTGAAACATTTGTTGTGGTGAGGTTATTGACTCCGGGAAGCTGTCCGTAGCTATTAGCGAATTCCTGTGCAAGTGCTACCGCGTCAGCGTAGTCCCCATCGAATACCTGCTTCACCTCCGAGAGATCATAAAGGGTATCGTTTACGGAAACCTTTACCTTGCTTCCGTTTACGGATACATAGTCAACCTTTCCGGTGATCTCCGTAACGACTCCCGTGGTCTCATTTAAGGATTCTACGGTAACCAGGGATCCCACCATTGCGGTCGCTCTCGAAACCTCTGTGGTCTTTGCCACGTTCTGCATCTGCTCAAGCTCTGAGAAGGTCGCAAGCTGTGCCACATATTCCGTATTGTCCATGGGCTGCAGCGGATCCTGATATTTGAGCTGGGTTACGAGAAGATTTAAGAACTGCTCCTTATTGACGGAGTCTGCCTTTTTATTCTTTTTGGCTTCCGCTTCCGCGGTGGTGCCGAGATTTGTTATCTGTCCGTCATTTACTATTGCTGAAGAACTCATATCTTGTCCTTTCTTTTTTTAAGATTCTTCGCTTCGCTCAGAATGACAATAGAGGCTGCTCAAATTGACAATCGAGGCTGCTCATATTAACAATCGAGGCTGCTCAAATTAACTATCGAGGCTGCTCAAATTGACAATCGAGGCTGCTCTGAATGACATCAGGCTGAAAAATCAACCGTTCCGCCGTTCTCTCTCATCATCCTTAGATTAAGGGCTTCTTCCTCGGTCATTTCCTCTTCGGGGATCTCCGCCCCGGCGGCTCCAAGGTTTATCCTTCGTAGCCTTGCCGTCCGCTCAGCTTCCTCACTGTCGGGAGCATCACCGTTTCCCTGCCCTTCATCATTTAAGAAGTTTGATTCGAATTCACGGCTTGCGAGTGTCACTTCCACGCTTTCTATCTTTATACCCTGCTGCTCAAGGCTGCTCTTTAATTCTGCGACCTGGGTTTCAAGGGCTGCACGGACTCCTTCATCCTGTGCTATAAACTGCGCGGTAACGTTTCCCGCCTTTGACTCTATGTGCAGTCCCACCTTTCCGAGACTCTCGGGGTTTAACTGCATTTCCATTGTAGTTGTTTCCTGATTAACCGAGATCCTGATCTGATCACGAACCTGATTCATTATATCCTGTACACGCTCGTAGGAATTAATGATATCTGATGTGGTTTCCGATGCGGCCTCAGTCAGATTGTCCATGAAAACTTCTGCTGTTTCGTTAAACCGGACAACTCCGGGATTTCCTCCCTGTATGATGTCCTCGCTTCTGCTTTCGGCTCCGTATTGTCTGCCGCTTCCGCTCTCCTTATGATCTGCGGGGGCTTCCTCCGTCTTTCCGTCTGCTTCAAACGAAACTTTTTCGATAACCACTTCTGTCTCACGCTCCGGCTGTCCGTCCGGCTCGCGCGTTACCTCTGCAGCTTTCACGGTTTCCGCTGGGGTCCCTGCCGTGCTAACCTCTGAAGTGATCACTTCCTTTTCATCTCTGTTTTCAAGGATCGTCCGGAACTTTCCAGGTTCCTCTGTTTGTTCCTCTGCAGGCTTCTCTAATGTAACTTCTGCTTTTGCCTCTGCTGTTGCTTCTGTTGTTCCTTCTGTTGCTCCTTCTGCAATTCCTGCTTCCGGTACTGCTTCTTCCTTAACCGGTGCTGCAGCTATTGCGGGTTCTGCTTCCGTATGCGCTGCGCTCATCACCTCTTTGTCAAATTTCCCCGAATCCAGGGCTTCCCTGAACTCTTCCGGTGTGAGGTTTATCTCCTGCAGGAGCTCTGTCGTAACTTCCCTCTGTACACCCATTATGCTTTCAACACTGCTGTAAAGCTCTTCATTGCTCACAACCTCGGAAATATCGTTTCCGCTGAGCTCTGCCGTAAGTGCACCGACGTTTTCTCCTTTGAGAAGATCCGCAAATGTCAGTCCCAGAGTTTCCATAACTGCTACGATTTCTTCCTCGGTTACCCCAAGCTCTTCCTTGATCTTTTCCTTGACCGTGTCTGCCGCTTCCTCTACGGCATCCTTTGTATCATCCGGTATAATTTTCTCCTTTGGGGCTTCCTTTGAGGAAGGCATCCTGTCATTTCCTTTTACGTCCTCCTTTGTTCCGCTGTTTTCATTTCCGCCGGCTTCCCCTACATCCTTTCTGTCCTGTTTGACAGGGGCTTTTTCGTTCACGGCTGCCGTGCTCTTTTCAGCGGTTTTTGTGAGAACGTTTTCGAATGACTGACCGCTTCTGCCGCTCATATCCGCTTTTGCGGAAGCGCCTAAGCTGTTCACCGCCTGCACTGCATTCAACTGCAGGATGTTCTGCAGGCTTAAAGAATCTGCCATCTCAATCCTCCTTCCATATAATGTTTTTAATGTGCTGAGGGCTTAATACACCCTTTATGACCAATATATCGGCAGAATCCCTCCGCAGGAATATAAGCCTGGAAGAAAATTATTGTATTTTTTTAGATACAATTCTGCCCGAAAAACGCCCCCGCACTTCCGGTGGAAGTACGTATATACCGGTCCGTAGCGGAGCGGAGACCCCCGTGACGTTTTTCTTTTCTGAGCGAAGCCCCTGTCATTCTGAGCGCAGCGACAGGAAGAATCTTTTCTTTTCACAATATATTGAAAAAAAGAACACAGATTGAACACAACTAAAGCTTATCATAAAACCCGTAAAGCAAAAACTCATAAAAACGCATCTTTTCAGAGCCACCGGTTCCGAATGATGAACGGAGATATTTCTTAATTTATTATATGAAAGAGGGTCTTAAATATGTATGAAGACAACGGAAGAGAATACAATGACTACAGATTTAATAACGGCATGAACAATATGAACAGCCACATCCCGGATGTACCGGGAAACAGCGGGAACAATAAACCCGCATTCTGGAAAAAGGCTCTGGCTGCAATTGCCCTGGGACTGCTGTTCGGAGCCTTCGCCGGAGCGGGACTCTATGTGGCCGGATTACTGACCGGAACCGGAAGCACTTCCGCTGCCCGTGTTGAATCCACTCCGGCTGCTGCCCCGGAAGATACAGAAACCCCCGGGGATTCCGAAACCCCGGTTCCGGCTGTCAGTGCAAATACCACGGTAGACAGGGGTGTTATCCCGGCAGTAACGGTAACGGCAGGCAGTGTCACCTCAACCGGAGCCCTGGATGTATCTGATGTGGCAGAAAATGTTATGCCCGCAGTTGTTTCCATCACAAATAATTATGTACAGACCGCCCAGGATATTTTCGGACAGCAGTACCGTTCACAGTCCGAAGCCGCAGGCTCCGGAATAATCGTCGGTGATAACGGGGATGAACTTCTCATAGCCACAAACCAGCATGTGGTCGATGATGCAGATTCCCTGAAGGTGCAGTTCATCGACGGAAGCGAGGCGGATGCCAACGTAAAGGGCGAGGATGAAAGTGCCGACCTTGCGGTCATTGCGGTAAATAAGTCCGCACTCTCCGAAGAAACCTCGGGACAGATAAAGGTTGCCTCCCTTGGTGATTCAGACAGTCTTAAGGTAGGACAGACCGCCATCGCCATCGGAAACTCCTTAGGATACGGGCAGTCGGTCACAACAGGTGTGATAAGTGCGGTAAACAGAGAGCTTACCCTCTCAAACGGCACCCATAAAATGATACAGACCGATGCTGCCATCAACCCCGGCAATTCCGGCGGAGCCCTTCTTGACATTAACGGCAATGTGATCGGCATCAACGAGGCCAAGCTTTCAAGCAGCGCGATCGAAGGTATGGGTTATGCCATCCCCATTTCGGATGCAAAGGACATTATCGACAGCCTTATGAACCAGTCCACAAAGACCAAGGCTTCTGATGATGAACGCGGCTTCCTCGGCATCTCGGGCGTGGATGTGACTGCACAGATATCTGAGCAGTACAATATGCCCCGCGGAGTCTACATTTCAAAGGTTGGCTCCGGTCTGGCGGCTGACAGGGCAGGCATAAGGGAGAAGTCCATCATTACCTCCTTCGACGGACAGAGCATACAGACCATGTCCCAGCTTCAGTCACTGATGCAGTACTACAGGATCGGGGATGTTGTAAAGGTTACGGTCCAGGAGCCTGTGGAGAATGACTACGGCTACAGCGAAAGAACTGTCGAAGTCACCCTCGGAGGGCAGTCCTCAATGACCGCCAATGAAACGGAAAACAGCCCGTCAGACGACCCCGGAAACCCCGAAAACCCAGGCCAGGATTCTTCCGGTCCACAGGACGGTGACCGTCCGGACGACCCTGACAGCTATTACTACGGCACCTTGGAGGATTTCTTTAACAGTATCTGGTAAGAATCAAGTCTCAACACAAGTCGCCGGAGGGAGATACCCTCCGGCGCTTCCTATACTTTGACAATTTCTTCTCTTTGCGGTATATTCAATAAGTTATAGCCGACAGAAAAAATGTCAGCTGTGATAGTACCGTACAGAGGAAGTGAAATGGCTTCAGACAGCAGGAAATCAAGGAAAAAGCGTAAGAAGCGCACTATGAGGCGGGTGATATTCGCTTTTGAAATCCTTATCGTTCTTTTCCTTGTGATCGCGCTATATGTTGTTTACAGGCTGGATCTCGCGGATACCGGAAATAAGGAATCCGTAGTAAAAGCCAAGGTAAACGAAGAAGTACAGGCGCAGATAGATGATGTGGAAAATGATGACTGGAGAATGGACGGCTACACCAATATCGCCCTTTTCGGTGTGGACTCCAGGGACACAAATCTTGGCAAGGGTGCCAGAACCGACACGATAATGGTGGCATCCTTAAATAATCAGACCGGAGAGGTAAAGCTCTGTTCTGTCTTCCGTGACACCTATCTGAATATCGGAAATGACACCTACAATAAGGCAAATTCCGCCTATTCCAACGGAGGTCCCGAGCAAGCCATACAGATGCTCAATATGAACCTTGATATGGACATAGACGAGTATGTGACCGTGGGCTTCAAGGCACTTGTTGATACCATCGATGATCTGGGCGGTGTGGAGGTGGATATCTCCGAGGAAGAGATACATTTCCTTAATGATTACCAGATCGGAACGGCAGAGGCCATCGGTATCAAGCAGAGTGATATTGTAAACATAGATCATGCCGGGCTTCAGACCTTAAACGGCTTGCAGGCCACCTCCTACTGCCGTATCAGATACACAAAGGGAGACGACTTCAAGAGAGCCGAGAGGCAGAGAACGGTTCTGACCCAGGTGGCCGAAAAAGCCATGGCCTCCGATATTTCCACGCTTGATGACATTATTGACGATATCTTCCCTCTCTGCAGCACCAGCTTTACCAAGGCGGAAATGGTGGAATACGCATCACGGGTAGCCACCTATTCCATAGGAGAGCAGAGCGGTTTCCCCTTTGAAAGAGTCACGGGAAATATGGGCAAGGCAGGAAGCTCCGTCGTAGCCGATGACTTCGAGAAGAATGTGGTGGAATTCCATGAATTCCTTTTCGGGGATTCCGAGTACACTCCTTCCTCCACAGTTAAGGACATCAGCGCAAAGATTGCGGCAGACAGGCAGAAAAACGGTCTGTAGATCATATGGAAAAAACCACAAGCGTAGATATTGTGATACTTACCTATAAGCCGGATGACAGATTCCTCCGGCTTATTCAAATGCTGAAAAAACAGACGCTTAGTCCCGGAAGGATAATCATAATTAATACGGAGAAGAGCTTATTTTCTTTCTCCGATAAGCTTGAAAAGCTTTCCGGAGTCGAGATCCATAATATAAGCGAAAAGGAATTCAATCATGGAGAGAGCAGAAATCTGGGGGCAGCTCTTTCGGAAGCAGAGTTTATTATCTTTATGACCCAGGATGCTGTTCCCCTTGATACCGGGCTTACCCGGGAGCTCCTTAAACCGATGGAGAATCCGCTTGTTGCGGTATCTTATGCACGCCAGCTCCCGGCAAAGGACGCCGGGGAAATAGAGCGCTATAACCGCAACTTCAATTATCCCGACGGAGACAGGCTGAAAACCGGCAGCGATTTCAAGGAGCTCGGAATAAAGACCATCTTCTGCTCCGATGTCTGTGCCTGCTACCGTGCGTCTCTCTTTGATGATATTGGAGGCTTTGTGAAGACTGACTTCAATGAGGACATGATATACGGCTATCAGGTGATAAAAAAAGGATACGGCATATATTATGCCTCGAAAGCAAAGGTGATCCACTCCCACGAATACACATTTTCCCAGCAGTTCAGGAGAAATATCGCTCTTGGTGCATCCCAGGGACTGCACCCCGAGGTGTTTAAGGACTTAAAAAGTGAGGGTGAAGGGAAAAAACTTGTAAAGGGCTGTATCTCACACCTGATAAAAAGGAGAAAGCCCTGGCTCATCCCCGTGTTTATCCTTCACTGCGGAGCAAGATATTCAGGTTTTCTCATAGGGAAATTATTTTCGAAAATACAGTCTGTATGATACAATGAAATGAAAGATCCTTCGGGCTTTCGCCCTCAGGATGACAGTACGGGCCTTCGCCCTCAGGATGACAGTACGGGCTTTCGCCCTCAGGATGACAGTACGGGCTTTCGCCCTCAGGATGACAGTACGGGCTTTCGCCCTCAGGATGACAGTATGGGCTTTCGCCCTCAGGATACCACTAAAAAGGAGACTATATGTGCGGAATAATCGGATATACAGGCAGTAAACAGGTTAAACCAATAATAATAGATGCGCTTACCACCCTGGAATACCGGGGTTACGACAGTGCGGGGATGGCGGTCTGCAACAATCAAAAAAACAGAACCGACGTCTACAAATGCGCCGGACGGGTACGTGACCTTGAAAAGAAATGCGAGTTTAAGGATATCGATTCCACCTGCGGTATAGGCCATACCAGATGGGCAACCCACGGCGGAGTCTGCGATACCAATGCACACCCCCACTCTGTAGGGAAGGTCACCCTGGTCCACAATGGCATTATTGAAAATTATAAGGATCTGATCGATGAATTTGACCTTTCATCCGCTCTCACCTCGGAAACAGATACAGAGGTGGCAGCGGCTGTTCTTGACCATTTTTATGAGAAGGGACATGATGCAAAAAAGGCCGTGAAAAGTGCAGTAAAAAAGCTTAAGGGAACCTTTGCCCTTGTGATCATGTTTTCGGATATCCCCGACGTTATTTATTCCATAAGGAATGTAAGCCCCATAGTAGCCACCCTTTCGGAGGAGGGCGCCATGCTCGCATCGGACAATACCGCCCTCTGCAGATTTACAGACCGCTATTTCGTTGTTCCGGAATATACCATAGTCGAGCTGAAAAAAGACAAGGTCACCATGTGGGATCTTAACGACAATGAGATAACTCCCCAGTATCTCACCATGGACTGGGAAAAGAACAGTGCCGAAAAGAACGGCTATCCTTTCTATATGGAAAAGGAGATAATGGAGCAGCCGAAGGCCATAAGGGATACCATTTCCGGAAGAACCAGAGCCGGCATTCCGAATTTTGAAGCCGACCATATCCCGGACTCCTTATTTACCGGGTGTGAGAGGATCTGCGTTGTCGCCTGCGGAACTGCCATGCACGCAGGTCTTGTATTCCAGGCTCTGGTGAAGAGCAGGCTGAATATGCATATAGATGTGGAGCTTGCAAGTGAATTTATGTACTCTGATCCCGTGATCGATGAAAAGACCCTTGTTATCGCGGTCTCACAGTCCGGCGAGACGATAGATACGCTGGAAGCCCTGAAGTACGCCAGAAGGAAGGGCGCGAAAAGCCTGTCCATCATAAACGTAAAGGGTTCCTCCATTGCAAGAGAGAGTGACTATGTCCTTTATACAAATGCGGGGCCGGAGATCGCGGTTGCGAGCACAAAGGCCTATACCACACAGCTTGCCCTGTTTTATCTCATAGTCTACAAGATGGCTCATATCCGGGGAGTACTTTCGGATGATGAGATCAGAGAGTGCATAAGGAATCTGAAGCGGGTTCCCGAGGTGGTAAGCAGCGTACTTGATGAGAAAAATGCGGTTCATGTCATCGCAAGGGGAGTGCTGGACGCAAAGGATCTCTTTATGATAGGAAGGGGTCTTGATTATTCCATTCTGATGGAGGGATCACTTAAACTGAAGGAGGTTTCCTATATCCACTCGGAAGCCTATGCCTCCGGTGAATTAAAGCATGGTCCCATCGCACTTATCACCGACAATACTCCCGTAGTCGCCCTGGTGACGCAGGAGCGGATCATGAGTAAGGAACTCTCCAATATCCGTGAGGTAAGGTCGAGAGGCGCCGATGTGGCTCTCTTCATAAAGGCTGATCTTATCCAGTCCTCCACCCGGGAATTTGACACCTTTGTTCTCCCCAATCTTCCGGATGAGCTCATGGTATTCCCGGCCTCCGTTGCATTGCAGCTCCTTGCCTACTATGTTTCAAGCGACAAGGGCTTTGATGTGGATAAGCCCCGGAACCTTGCAAAGGTTGTGACCGTGGAATAAGAGTGTTACCGGAGGCCTCAGATCTTTTTCAGCTTTGCAAAGCCTGCAAACATCTTTCTGACACCGGTTTTGTCAAAGTCTACGGTTACCTCATAGTCCCGGCCTCCGTCCCTGATGGAGAGAACGGTGCCCTCACCCTGCTTGAAATGCATTACCCTGTCGCCCTCCTTATAAGCCGGAAGGACCTTCTCTATTTCCGAGCCCTTTTTTATAGCTGCGATCGAACGCTTCTTAAATCCAGGTGAGAATGCCGGAGGGATTCTTTCAAATGCCCGCTCCGCTTCCTCCCGGTTTATGGGGAATATTTTCTCTTTTCTTTCGGTAGCCTCCGGAGTGGTGCTCATATTAAGGAGCTCCTTCGGGATCTCTTTTATAAATCTGGAAGCTGAGGCAAATCTCCACTCTCCCTTAGCCATACGGCTTCTGGCTGCGGTCAGGGTAAGGCTTTCCTTTGCTCTGGTGATCCCCACATAGCAGAGACGTCTTTCCTCCTCTATAGCCAGAGGGTCCTCACTGTTTATGGCTGCGTAGCCGGGGAAAAGGCCTTCCTCCATTCCCGCCATATAGACCTCGGGAAATTCCAGTCCCTTGGCGTTATGCATGGTCATAATGAGAACCTTGTCCTTACTGTCTCCTCCCTCTTTATCAAGATTGCTCCCCTCGAGGCCGTTCTGCCGCATAAAGTCTGTGAGATCGGGCTCCTCTGCCTCATTCTCGTAGGCGTCGAGGGTTTCCCGGAGCTTCTCGATATACTCCTTCTCTTCCTTATACCTATCCGGGGTCTCTGCCTCCATAAAGAGATAGTCCATATACCCCGTTTCCTCAAGGATGCGGTTAAGTGTTCCGCTGAAGCCCATATTCTTTGAGGATGCCCTTATACGTAGGATCATCTCATAGAAATCCCTGATGGCAGCCTTAGCCTTTGCGGGCACTCCGCCCACGTATTCAATACGGGAAAGGGCGTCAAAGAAGCTAAGGCCGTTTGCTGCCGCAAATACGGAAATCTTATTTATGCTGGCATCCCCTATGCCCCGCTTTGGCAGGTTTATTATCCTTATAACCCTTATGTCATTTAAGGCATTGTCAACGGTCAGGAGGTAGCTTGTTAAGTCCTTTATGACCTTTGTATCCCAGAACCGGAGTCCCTTAACAACGTCATATTCTATACTCCTGACCCTGAGGGCATCCTCAAGCTCCTTACTCTGGATATTTGTACGGGTAAGAATGGCAAAGTCTCCGTAGGAACGTTCACCCCTTTCCTTTTTTGTGCGGATCTCATCCGCAATAAACGAGGCCTCCGCGGTGGGATCACTAAGCTGACGGAACCTGATCCTTTCCCCCTTATCCCCGGCGGTCCACAGAGACTTGTATTTCCTTTCACTGTTATGCTTTATCACGGCATTGGCAGCATTCAGGATATTCTCCGTGGAGCGGTAGTTTTCCTCGAGCTTCACCACACAGCATCCCGGAAAGTGCTTTTCAAAGTCAAGGATATTATAGATATTGGCACCGCGGAAGCGATAGATCGACTGGTCGTCATCCCCAACCACACAGATATTTTTATATTTATCCGACAGCAGCCTGATAAGCTCAAACTGGGAGGTATTGGTGTCCTGGTATTCATCCACGGAAATATACCTGAAGCGCTCCTGATAATGATCGAGAACATCCGGAAATTCCCTGAAAAGCCTGACGGTATTCATGATAAGATCATCAAAATCCATCATACCGTTTGAAAAAAGGGTTTTCTGATATTCACGGTAGATCCCGGCCACCCTTTCCATATATGGATCCCCGTAATTAACCCTTTCAAAATCCTCCGGGCTCAAAAGCTCATCCTTCGCTCCGGAAATGATATTTAAGGTCATTTTTTCCGGCTGCTTTTTAGGATCGATCTGAAGCTTCTTATAAACATTTTTTATAATGCTTTTCTGATCTGTGGTATCCGCGATCTCGAATTTCTCCGGATAACCCAGCTTCCGGGCATTAGAATAGAGGATACGGACACAGGCGGAATGAAAGGTACTGACCAGCATCTGTCCGGCCGCATTCCCTGCCATTTCCCTTATCCTTTCCTTCATCTCGTTTGCAGCCTTATTTGTAAAGGTAACTGCCAGGATATTCCAGGGTGCCACCTTCATTTCCGTCAGAAGATAGGCCATTCTGTACACTATGGTCCTTGTTTTCCCGCTGCCGGCTCCCGCCAGGATCAGTACCGGGCCTTCGGTCTGACGCACAGCCCTTGCCTGTTCCGGATTCAGTTCCCTGTCTATGTCCATTTTGATTTCTCCTTATGTATGTCTTAAAGATTCTTCGCTTCGCTCAGAATGACATTGTGGGCGCCCTCAGAATGACATTGTGGGCGCCCTCAGAATGACATTGTGGGTGCCCTCAGAATGACATTGTGGGTGCCCTCAGAATGACATTGTGGGTGCCCTCAAAATGACATTGTGGGCGCCCTCAGAATGACATTGTGGGTGCCCTCAAAATGACATTGTGGGCGCCCTCAGAATGACATTGTGGGTGCCCTCAAAATGACATTGTGGGCGCCCTCTCTGTCATTCTGAGGACGAAGTCCGAAGAATCTTCCCACGGTTCTTGAAACAATAAGCTTAAAAATATATAATACTTAGCATGACTTTCGATCCCGAAGACCTTATGCAAAGTATGATAGAGAGTCTCGGCAGGATAAAGCCTCTCAATGCTTCCGACCTGCCGGACATCAGTCTTTACATGGATCAGGTCACGACTTTTATGGAAAAAAACATGGAGCACGCCAAACGCCACTCCACCGATAAAGTCCTGACCAAGACCATGATCAATAATTATGCCAAAAACAAGCTCCTGCCGCCTCCCGATAAAAAGAAGTACGACAAGGATCACCTTATCATGCTGATCCTTATCTACTATTTCAAATACATTCTTTCCATAAATGACATCGAGAAGCTGATGACCCCTCTATCAGAGAATTATTTTCACTCGAAAAGCGGCTTGAATCTCGAAGATATCTACTCCTTTGTGACCGACAGCTCCCTCGGCCAGGTGGAGTCTATTCAGGAATTTGTCAGACAGAAGTACTCAGAAAGCATGGACATCTCCAAAGAAGCAGAAGCTAAGGGAGCAACCGAAGAAGAAACACACTTTATCCAGATCTTTTCCTTTATCTGCTCCCTTTCCTTTGATGTTTATGTAAAAAGGCTGATGATAGAAAAGCTTATTGACCTTCTACATCCGCTTTAATACCAGATCGTATCCGTCATTTCCGTAATTTAAGGACCGGTTAACACGGCTTATGGTGGCTGTAGAGGCTCCGGTCTTTTTTGCTATTTCCTGATAAGTCTTTTTTTCCTTCAGCATCCTCGCCACTTCAAAGCGCTGGCTTAAAGACAGTATCTCGTTAACCGTGGCCAGATCCTCAAAAAAAGTATAGCATTCCTCCTTGGACTGGAGGCATAGTATGGCATCAAAGAGCGTATCCACCGCTTCCGTATGTAATTTCTTATTCAATGTTATCCCCTCCGGCTCCCCTGAGTAAAGGTCAGGCACTGATAAAGGCCTTATACGCCTTATATCCTTCGTAAAGATCGGATTTGCTGGTAACCTCCCACGGTGCGTGCATGGACAGAACCGCCATTCCGCAGTCTACCACATCCATTCCGTATAAGGACATGATATAGGCGATGGTGCCGCCGCCTCCCGCATCCACCTTTCCAAGCTCGGCAGTCTGGTAAGCGACCTTATTCTCCTCCATCACCTTTCTTACAAAACCGAAATACTCGGCATTTGCATCATTGGAACCGCTCTTTCCCCTGGCTCCCGTGAACTTATTGAAAACTATTCCCTTTCCGAAATAAGCAGCGTTCTTCTTGTCAAACTGGGAAGCATACAGAGGATCGAAGGCAGCGCTGACATCCGATGAAAGCATTCTGGAATTTGCGAGAGTACGTCTGAGACTAAGGTCACTCCCCTGTCCCATAAGATCCAAAACCTCCGCAAGAGTGTTTTCAAAGAAGAGAGAGCGCATCCCCGTTGCGCCGACAGACCCGATCTCCTCCTTATCCACCAGGAGACAGACTGCCGTCCTCTTTACGCTCTTTACATCCAGAAAAGCCTTCAGTGAGGAAAAAGCACACACCCTGTCATCCTGTCCGTAGGAAAGGATCATAGAGCGGTCGAATCCAAGCTCCCTGGCCTTTCCGGCAGGCACTATCTCCAGCTCGGCAGACTCGAAATCCCGCTCCTCCATTCCGTACTTATCCTTAAGGAGTGCCAGTACATTCTCCTTGACCGCATCCTTTTCCTTTCCCTTCAGGGGGATGCTTCCGATAAGGATATCAAGATTCTCTCCCTCAACGGCCTTTGAAGCCTTTTTATCCATCTGCTCGGATGCCAGATGTATAAGGAGATCCGTCACGCAGAAAACCGGATCGTCCTCATCCTCTCCTATATTGACCTCCGTTGTCGTCCCGTCGGTAAAAACGATGACTCCGTGGATAGATAAGGGGAGAGTCACCCACTGGTATTTCTTTATACCGCCGTAATAATGCGTGTCAAGATAAGCAAGCTCCGAATCCTCATAAAGAGGATTCTGTTTCACGTCCAGTCTCGGTGAATCGATATGGGCACCGAGAATACTTAAGCCCTCTTCGATATTATCCTTTCCGATATTGAAAAGAACAACCGTCTTTCCCATACATACCGCATAAACCTTGTCGCCCGGCTTTATTTTCGTCTTCTTTTTAATAAGCTCATGGAGATTCTTGTAGCCGGCCTTCTCAGCGGCATTAACCGCGATATCGGCACATTCTCTCTCGGTTTTCCCGTTATTGAGGAAATCCATATATTCCCCTGAGACTTTTTCAAGCTCCCTTTTCTGTGCTGCCGTATAAGAAAGCCATGTATTCTTCTGATCCATTTCTTTTCCTTTCTTTTGTATCAATTGATTCGGACGCCAAAAGTCACATTTTGATTAAACACGGATTGTTCCGTGCTACGCACTCCTACAATCCTACCCCACACTCAACGGGGCACTGCCGCGCTTGGCGCGTCAAAGCGTGCCCGCAAAAGATCCTTCGCTGACGCTCAGGATGACAGGAACACTGGCGCTCAGGATGACAGGAACACCAGCGCTCCAAATCTTACCCCTGAATGTGCCATCGGCAGATGATCCGGTTGCTGTCCTCTCATATAGCAATATGCATATTTTCTTCTGCCGGGATATGCAAGGCAGATCAATAGCGAATGACTGCAGTTTTGTGCCGAAATGCGGCGGCACGAGCCGAAAGCGCTTTTTTTGAGGCAGAGTGCCGTCTGGCAAAACGTCCGGTGAACGTTTTGCGCCCCGTTTACGAGCGCTATGCGCGAGTGGGGCCGATATATTTCGGTGCAAAACAAAGGTAGTGACATTCAGCCATCGATCTTCATCAGGGTGTTCGGGTCGATTGATTTGCCCTTGTACTGTATTTCGTAAGTAAATGACGGTTCGATGGAGCTGCAGGAGAAAATAGCAGTTCCCCGCAATACCTGGGTGCCCTCCGAGAGCAGGGGCTCTTCCTTATATCTGTAAATAGACAGATAGTCATTGCCATGGTCTATCTCAACCCTGTAGCCAAAATCCGTATCACTCACAACCTTGCTGACGGTCCCGTCTCCGGCGGCGGCGATCTTCGTGCCGTCCCCCACCGTAAAGACCACATATCCCTTTGACGAATCAAAGCTGGAGGGCTGGCTTATCTGCCCGGTAATAGGGAGCCCCGTAGGGATATAGCTTAAGGAACTGGCGGTATCCGTCTGCTTATCCACATAGTCCTTTGCATCCAGATAGGCCTTTGCCGTCACTAGCTCATTTGAAAGCTCTTCATTCTCAGCCTGAAGAATGATATTGCTGCTGGTCACATTTTCAAGCTGTGCAGTCAGCGCAAGGATCTGGTTTCTGTCGTCCTCTATCTCTCCCGATGCTTTCGCAATATATGAAAGAGCGATAACAAAGGCAAAAACCACAACCGCCACAAGTATTATCACAAAATCCATGGCAACGTGAAACTGCTTAACCTCCCCCTTACCCTCGGGGACTATCAGCAGATTAAACCGCCTTGGCTTCTTTTTCCTTTTATCTTTATCCATTTATCCTGAATTCTCCGGAGAAAAACTAACTAAGGAGCTGTTCATAAATAACTTTACAGTTTGACGCAGGACAGGCGTTCATCTGCAAAGAAGAAAACGTAGCCGTAGCGGGCTACGGCGAGGCTTTCTGATGAAGCAGATGGACGTCTGGACAAGTCAAATGTGAAGATTTATTTATGCACAGATCCTAACCTTATAAATATAGCATACTATCGGGATTACTTCAAACCCGGAGCGCTTCCCGCCGGGTCAAAGCTCAGTAAGCGTTCTTGTTCACGAAGCCGGTGAAAAGGGTCATAAACATGATCTTTATGTCAAAGCTCATGGTCCAGTTCTCAATATAGAAAAGATCATATTCCACCCTCATCCTTATGGATGTATTGCCGCGCAGTCCGTTAACCTGCGCCCAGCCGGTGAGTCCCGGCCTCACCTGATGCTTTATCATGTAGCGCGGGATCTCCTCCTTGAATTTCTCCACAAATTGGGGACGTTCCGGTCTCGGTCCCACTATGCTCATATCTCCCCTGAAGATATTGATGAGCTGGGGAAGCTCGTCCATGCTGGTTTTCCTGAGGATCCTTCCGAATTTTGTGACCCTGGGGTCCCCGGGCTTCGTCCACCCCTTTTCCTCTTCGCTCGGCTTCTGCACCTCCATAGTGCGGAATTTATACATCTGGAAGGAACGGTTGTGGAGTCCCACCCTCTCCTGCTTAAAGATAATGGGTCCCTTGGAGCTAAGCTTTATAACAATGGCGGATATCAGCATTACCGGACTGAAGAGTACCAGAAGAAATGCGGATCCGATAATATCCACTATTCTCTTGGCAAGCATATTCAAAGGATTTGCAAGGGGAACATGCCTAATATTTATAACAGGGAGACCGTCCAGATCCTCCATGTAGGGTCTTGACGGAATGACATCATTATAATCCGGTATGAACTGGGTATGGACCCCGGACTTCTCGCACTGGGCAACGATCTCCTCAAGCTTGCCGTATTGGTCCAGACTCAGGGTAATTGCGATCTCGTCCAGCTTGTTCTCGGGAAGGATATACTCGAGATTCGCTATGGTACCGAGCACCTTTATCCCCTTGTAAACCGTTCCGGCCTCAACCCTGTCATCCAACACCCCCCTTATGACATAGCCCCACTGCGGATTCAGACGGAGCTTATTGATATAGCTTTCAGCTGCCTTTGAGTAGCCGATAAGGAGAACATATTTCAGATTGAATCTCTTTTTCCTTATGAAGCGTAGGAAGTATCTGACAGCATTCCTGAAAAGGGTTTCCAGAATGATATTGACAATATAGAAATAGAATATCATCCGCCTCGAAAAGTGCGCCTGACGTATGACATAGAGTACTACTATAAATATCAGCATACCGGCCGTATTGGCCTTTACGATATTATAAAACTCCCTGGCTCTTCCGGAGGCACGCTTTGAATTGTAGAGATTGAATTCATAGTACAGGAAGAGATAGCCCACTATCAGGAAGGGCAGAGCCTCCATATACATATAATAGGGCAGATGCAGAACGGACTGATCCTCCCAGGGAGACAGAAACTTTATATAATACGCTATATTATAGGAAGCGGCCACAACAATGGCATCCAGAATAACGTGAACCCTGTTGAAGACCAGCTGATTATCTTTTATCATAACACCTAAAACCTTCTGAACAGATTTATCAAAAGCTCCAGCTGGATACGGACATAATTCCCGAAGTTTCCGGAAGAATAGGGAAACATCCTTCCCTCACGGCATAAAAGGTAACCCCTCTTAATCCCGGAAAGATATGCCCTTCCATAGCCCCTGAAAATGAAGAACAGTGCCTTTAACCCGAAGCCTGTGAGAAGAAACGGAAGGTTAAGTATGATCTGTGGTGTGGGCATGTTCTTCATTATAATGTACATATTGTTCCGCGCTGACAGGCGTACCTTGAAATCATTGTACCTTGATCCCGAAACCCCGCTGCCGTAGTGATATACCCGGGCTCCGGGCTCGTAGACATTGCGGTATCCCATTATCCGCGCCCTGTAGCCTATGTCCACATCCTCGAGATAAGCAAAATGGAATTCATCAAACCAGCCTATCTCATCAAGGATGCTCCTCCGGTAGATCGAAGCACCTCCGCAGGATGCAAAGATATCACAGCGTTTATTGAAGGCTTCCGCCCTCCTGTCCTTACCCCGGGCAAAGGCCCAGCCGAATGCGCTGTAGAGATCACCTGCCCCGTCGATCCTGTCCGGTGCCGTCATCTGCAGCATTTTTGATGAAACCGAAAAGATCCTCTCATCCTCTTTTATGGCAAGGAGAAGCCTTTCCACAAAATCCCCTTCTACTCTTGTATCATTGTTTAATAGGATCACAAAGGGCGTGTCTGAAGCCTTTATCCCTTCATTAACAGCCCTTGAAAAGCCGTAGTTGTCCTGAAGGGCGATAAGCTTAACGGAAGGAAAGTCCTTTTCTATTATATCCGTGCTCCCGTCCCCCGAAGCATTATCGACGACTATTATATCAAAGTCCGTATAGCTCTGGGATAAAAGGGAATCAAGACAATCCGCTATGAACTTTTCTCCCCTGTAATTGGGGATGATCACCGTTACTTCGTTCATCTTAGCCTGAAGATTATTTCCGGATCCACTATTACGCTGTAGCCCAGTTTACGCACCCTTTCGCACATGGCGAAGGTATCACCTGAAACAAGGGGCAGGAGCTCCCGGCGGACGGCAAAAGCATGTATGCTTACAGCCTCTGTCTCCCTCGCCATTGACGCCCTGTGCATATATCCTGAAAATCTGTAATCTATTTTACCATATTCGGGAACCCTTCTGCCATATTCGTCCCTTTTGAAGCCGTTTGACAGCGTTCTTCCGCTTCTCCCTATGATCCTGGCTCCCACTATACCCACTTCTTTCCTGGAAAAAAAACCTCTAAGCTGCCTTTCATAGTCGGGGGTCAGCGGAACAAGCCTCTTATCCAAAAAAATGCAGCTTTCTCCGGAACTGCTCTCGGCCCCTCTGTAATCAGCGCGGAAAAACCCTCTATGGGGGCTGTTCTTTACGGAGGCTTTTATCCCCCTTCTCCTGAAATAATCCTCCACAGCCTTCCTTCCGTTATCGTAGGCATAGAGCTTTGCCCCCGGATTTCCCGCCGTGGATCTTTGAGTGATACGCCAGTGATAGAGGACCTTCGGAATATGAGCTATCCTCTCCCTCGGCACTGTTTCCGACAGCCTTAAAAGAAGGTCATGATCCTGCGCTCCGTCATACTCCGGGCGAAAAAGGCCGGCCCTTTCCACGAGCTCCTTCTTTACGGTAAGCATATGACAGATATAATTATTGGAGAGAAGAAGATCCAGATTGAAGCCGGGCTTCCGGTTGACACTGATATACCTGTCCCTTAAGCCGTCGTACTTATCCTCATCCGTATAGACTATATCCGCCCCCTCCCGTATCGCGCGCACGGTTTCGGACAGGGCGTCGGGCTCGATAAAGTCATCATGGTCAAGAAAAACCAGATATTCACCTTCAGCCTCTCTCACGGCCTCGTTTGTATTCTCCGATATGCCTTTATTTGACCCGAGTCTCCTGTATTTGATACGTAAGCCTATATCCGGATCCTCGTCATAGATCCTGACCACATTCTCTATATTGTCATTACCGCTGCCGTCGGCTATAACCACCTCAAAGTCCGTATAGCTCTGGCTTAAGATAGAATCCAGAAGATGGGCGAAGTCATCCATATCCGGTTCAAAAACGGGGATAATGAGGCTTAGGAAAATCCCTCCGTCCTCCCTCCTGCCAATGCTCTCGGGGATCATAAGGGCTTCCCTTGAGTACCGGCGGTTTTCGCTGCCCTCCCTTATGCCCTCAAGAGCACGGAAAACAGCGGCTTTTACGCCGTTCCTCTCCGTGTAATCCTTTAGTTTTTCGATTCCCTGTCGTATGCTGTCTATATCCATCTTAAATACCGTCTTAAAGGTGTATTTTCATCGGTGCGCTATGCGCGAATGGGGGCCGTAAAGACCTCCAGTTCCTCAAGAATACTTATGGCGTTCAGGATAAATGCAAGAACCTTCCTTGGTCTGTCAGTGTGCATAGGAAGCATTGACAAAAAGAGAGAGCACTCAAAAAGCCTCACCGTCCTTACATCTATCCGCTCTTCCTTAAGCTTCCTCTCAAATTCCCTTCTGTAAGCGCGAACATCCCCGTCAATACTGAGCTTCAGCTTCATATCCCCAGAAACCTCTATGCAGAAAAGCGCACTGTTCATAAAGTCATAACATCCGGAAATTGAATGTGAAAGCTTTGCAACATCATAAAGCGGATCGGAAAAAAGCTCCTTTTCATTGCTTGCCCCCTTCGGATCGATAAGCCGTAAAAGACCCGCATCCGGAGAGTAAAGAATATTAGAGAAGCAGAGATCCCCGTGACTTACGGTCTTCCGGAGCTCCTCCTTGTTTTTCCCTATCATGGAATCATATGTTTCCTCGTATTTTTTTAATATATCGTCTATTCCGCTGTACTTAGTCCCGCTGACCAGGTAGTTTTCTATACCCGGGAAAGAAGGATGCTTCTTGAATTCCTCTATCCTTTTTTCCACCTTTATAATATACAGCTCGCGGCGCTTCTCGTAGAACTCGTTCCAGGTAACCCTTTCCTCCCTGCGGTCTTTCAGGAAAACAAAAAGTATGTCAAGGATCTTCTTAAATTCTTCAAGCGAGATGGCGCCGTGGACATAGCGTATGGCAAGATCCGTCATATGATAGCGCTGCATCCTGTAGGAAGCCTTATTTCCCTCCTCCCTGTACTCATAGGGAAGGACAAACCAGCTGCGCATATTTTCCGGAAGGAGATAGTAAAACCTGTACTCCGCAGATATCTTTGCCTTGTTCTCACTGCTCTTTACAACGGTATATTCATCACCTGACAGGGCGTTGAAGTATCTCGCATCAAAGCCTCCGGTGATGAAGCTTACGAATTCCTTCTTTTCTGCGACACAGAGAAAGGCATCGGATATTATCTCCTCCAGATTCAGCGCTCTTTCTCTCAGATCTCCCTCAGCATCAAGGGCGGAAAGGAAGGACTTTGCATCGGAAAAGATCAGGGCAGCCACTCTGTCACCGGCCATTACTCTGTAGTCCTCCCGGCAGTAACAGGCTTTCTTCAAAAGAAGCGAGAATTCGGGAAGATCCCGCACTATACAGTCCGAAAAGGCGAGGATCACCGCTCTTTTCATATCCTGATCCGACATGGAAAAATCGTCCCCGGAGGTCAGAATCCGGATATCCGTATCCACCCTTTCCTTCTCCGCAGCATCACAAACACAGGAGCTGAAATGCTCACTTAAGGACCTTCTCCTGTATATTATCCTGCCGAAGCTCTTCTCCCCGGTGATCTCCCTTATTTCGCCCGAGGGTTTTCTTCTGTCGTCATATATCACGGTGATCTTTTTCATTTTCTTTCTGCTCCGCTCCTTTTTTCCGATCCGGCGTTCATTATAAGGCATACCACGGTCAGAACCGCAAAAACAGCTATTCCCATAAAATTATATGCCTTTCCGATATTCCCGGTTCCTCCCGACAAAAGGGAATTAATGTATCTGATAAAAGCCTTGATGTCAAACCGGGTTCCGAGAGTCCCGGCAAAAAACTTCAAAGCACCGAATTCAATGATCCATCCGAGAAGAGATGACAAAAATACCAGAGGGCTCCTGCCACGGATAAGCCTCCTTAAATACCTGTACCATTCATCCGCCTTATCAAGTATATCGAGAAGCATGAGAGCCCTTCCCGATTTCTTCGTTGTGATCAGAAATCTGTTGACATAGCTGAATGAGGGTGCGAAAAAACGGAAGCAGACAAAGAGAAAGATAAGCGAGGTAAAGAGAAGAACCAGTACAGGATCCGCCTCATGAAGAAAAATAAACCCGAAGGGAAGTGTAAGTGTAAGGAGCGCCAGTGTATCAAAGAACCTGTCGATCACCACCAGCAGTATTCCTGTTTTGAAGGAACCCGACATATGCTTTACCGCAGCCACCCTGTAGAGCTCTCCCAGCTTAAAGGGAATAATAAGGTTTACAAGGGTAGTTCTCACATAGAGAAAGAAAATATCAAAAAAGGACAGCTTCCTTTCCTCCATCAGCACGAGATAAAACCTGCTGAACTTGAAGAAGTGCGCCCCGGCAAAAAAAAGAAGAACGGTAAAGATATTTGCCGTGTTTATACTAATACTGAAGTGCCAGCTCATCCGATCTCCTCATAGGTATATGACGCGATCTCCCTGTCCCTGTATTCGCCTCTTATTGATGACGGATTATCCATATAGTCAAAGAGAATCCTTAAAACCTTAACCGCCTGGGAGGAAAGCTTTACATTTGAAACCTGATCCGTTTCCCTCCAGGAAATGGGATAGAATCTGCAGGTCTGGTTATAGTACTGCAGGGCAAGCACCATACAGTAATTAAAGGTTAGATTATCGGGAAAGCGGAGATAAAATCCGTCCTTAAGCATCGAAACATCATACATATTAAGGCCGCTTCCAAGGTCAAATACCCTCTGCTTTATCGCAGCTGCAAAGAGAAAGTCATAAACAATATTTCCGAAGGTTCTTAATACGGAATATCCCTCCAGACGGCTTCCCCGCATGAAACGGGCACCAAGGACACAGTCATAATTCCTGTAGATCCGCTTTTCAAACACAGGCAGAAAGTCCCATATATTACCCTGGTCATCTCCGTGAACCATCACCACATAGTCAAAGCCATTTTCAACGGCATAGCCGAAGGCCACCTTCTGGGATCCACCGAGGCCGTAGTTATCATCATTCCTGAAGAGCTTAAGCCTTAGGTCACTGTGTTCTTCCCTGAAATTCAGAACAGCCTGTTCCGTTCCGTCGGTACTGCGGTTATTTATGACGATCACTTCATCAATATGATCCCGTATCTCACCCTTTAGGGTGGCTAAGACCCTTGTGATCTGATCCTCACAGTTATATGCCGGAATGAATAAAAGTATCCTGTCTTTTTTCATGCTTTGTCCTGTTGTTACCTTTCTGTAAATACTGTCATTCTGAGCCGGTTCTAATGTCATTCTGAGCCGGTTCTAATGTCATTCTGAGCCGGTTCTACTGTCATTCTGAGCGAAGCGAAGAATCTTTACTAAATCCCGTCATATCTGTTCAGAACCCTCCGGCTTCTGAACAGATACAGCGTATTCGGTCAATTAAATCGTGCTTCGCACGATGGACCGAATACCAAAATGCCGAGGTTTTCATCGGGCTGCTGATGCGCTCAGCGCATCAAAGCGCAGCCGAAAGATGTCCGCCGGACATCTTTCCACTTGCGATTCCGCAAGTGACTGTTCTGAATGGTTATATTCCTTCATATTTCACCGGAATGTACTTCTCTCCCGTAGCGAAATCCGTGATCTCCGGATCCTCCCTGTTCCTTGCGAAATAGGCTCCGTTTCTGCCTGCATCCTCCCCCAGAAGATTCAGTGCTGCCTGATCATAGTGGTACGCATCCGTCATATGATCATCTCCTATCCCGGAAAGAATGGTTGAAACCAGGACAAATCTCGGATCGGTCCTGCAAAGCTCTGTCTGCAGATCCGCTATCCTCTTGAAGGCTCCGGTCTTCCCCTTCACCCTGCCTATCCTTATCATCAGGAATTTATCTATCCCGGCATTAAAGAGTCTTGTGGAAAAAACATTGATATCCGTCAGATACTGCCCGTCCGGAACCTGTTCCAGAACGTCATTTTCCCCCTGAAGGAATACCAGAAACTGGTTTTTCACTATATAGCCGTTTTCCCCGAGCCAAAGCTTCGCACTCCTGAAGCGGTTTTCCACCTCGGTGCATACAGCATCCGATGCCCAGTAGGTGGAGGGCGTCCCGCCCTTTGACGCCGATACTGCGATAACCGGGGTTCCGGTCTCTCTGTACCAGGTATTAACAAAAGAAGAAACCAGTGATCCCCTCTTCAGATAGAAATCGTTCATGATCTCCGTATTTTCGTAAATCCCAAAGGGCTCAGCGATCTTATAGAGCCTTGTCGGATCGGATACAGAGCGGAATTCCGCGCCGGCGCCCTCCTCCGTTTCAGGGGAGAGCTCCGCCTTTCCGCCGTAGCCGGACATATTGCTCTGCCCGGCGAATACGATTAAATCTACTTCCTTTCCATCATGCTCTTCTGTCAGCTCCTCCGCTTCCTCGTTTACTATATCTTTTTCGATCTCCGGTTCGATCTCTTCCACAGGCTCCTTTTCGGGTTCATCCACCACAGTCTCCCTCGGCACGTCGGAAAGAATGCTCCCTCTGACCGTACCGTTCTTCGGAGCCCCCTTGTCAAAGGGATTGCCCTGCCAGGAAAACCACACTGCTGAGAGAGCCGCAAAAAACGCCCCTGCCAGCAGGATGATCATTATTACGACAGCCGTCTTTTTTCTTTTATCCCTTCTTTTCAATAAAGATCTTTCTGGTAATGAAGTTGTATACCATTACAACCCCGGTTGCGAACATCTTTCCCAGGGTCTCCTTAAATTTCCAGAGAATTCCGTTGAAGCCGGTCTGAAGGAAAGCCACATTGTCAAATACGGCGAGTACTCCGAGGATCAGCACCTCATTAAGAAGAAGTCCGATAAGAGAAAGCACGGCGAATATGGTAAATTCCTTTCTCCTGTCCATATTCTCATCATGGACAAAAACAAATTTCATGCTGGAAAAATAATTGAAGATAAGGGAAATGGTAAAGCCGAAAAATGCTGCTATGGCAACCGTCACCCTGGCGTTCCCGAAGAATAATATTATCAGTGTGTAGATCGCAAAATCGATCAGGAAGGAAAGACCTCCCACGACACCGAATTTTAATATCTGTTTTATCAGCTTATTCATTGTCACAAAATCCTGTTAAGTTTATTAAAGTCTCTGAGAGCGTTTCTTCCGATCTCAAATATCCGTTTCATATTTATGGAATTCACTCCTCCCTGCCTCGGACGAAAGCTTATGGGAATGTACCTTATACTCCTCCCATGCTTTGTAAAGGCAACGGAGAGAAGTACATTTGTAAGGAAATAGTCCTTCGGAACATAACGGATCTCTTTTCTAAGTGCCTCTGCCTTCATGAGGCGGTACGGGGTATTGGCATCCTCCACCCATACGTGAAAGCTCAAAAACACCGTGAGCTTCAGGATCTTCGTCACAAAGATTCTGGAAATACCGTCCTGACGGCTCTTTCTGGAGCCTATCACCATGTCATAATGACGCCGGCACCTGTAGAATTCCTCAAATTCCTCCGGCCGTGTCTGTCCGTCGGAATCCGTCTGGAAAACGTAATCCGCTCCTTCGGACAGCGCAAATTTATAACCTGACAGGATCGCAGCACCATGTCCGCCGTTTTCCTTACTCTTTACGATGAGCTGCGGTCTGTTCTTCTGCTCCTCCTTTAATACCGACAGGGTATTATCCCGGCTTCCGTCATTAACGATAACAAGCCTTGAGCTCTCTCCCGCCATCACCGCTATGGGATACCATTCATCCACAACTCTTCCGATATTTGCTTCCTCGTTATATGCGGGGATCACAATGTATAATTTATCCTGCATTATTGTCTCCTGTCATCCTGGACACCCAATATCTTCCCCCTCAGCATTCCCGGTATGTCATCCTGAGCGCAGCGAAGGATCTTTCTTCTATCTTCAGCATTCCCGGTATGTCATCCTGAGCGCAGCGAAGGATCTTTCTTCTCTCCCCTCAGCATTCCGGCCGTATACACCACCAAAAAAGTATAATAAAACGCCGCTCCCGCAGCAAGCGATGTCCTGCTCTCACTAAAAACCCGCAAAACAAAGAAAAAGTAAAAAACAAGCAGAGCGTAGGCAAATAAAAAGATCCTCTTCCCACTCTCCCCTTTACAGGGCTCTGCTGCGATAATACCGGCCGCAGCAGGTATCAGCATAAAAAAATCATATATCCTGTGATAGGTCATTACAAGACTCATAAGTATAAGGAGCGAAAAAAAGCTCTTATCTCTCCCCTCCGGCAGGAAAAAGGAGAGTATCGTGAGTCCCGCCATAATGAGCGCGGTTATGACCACGCTCCATTCTGCTCCACCGGTCAGTGCACCGATATCTATGGAGCCCTCTCCCGTCAGTGCCGACGAAACCTTAAGCGGTTCCTTTATCATTTCGATAAATGACGATCCCAGCATCCCGGCTCCGGCGAATGTTCCGATCACATGAGGGATAAGCGACAGGGCGAATTCCCTGTACCTTTTCTTATACAGGAAATACAGGGCAAGCGGTGCCGTAAGCGTATATTTGAAATAGGATACGGAAAGCGCCAGCCCCGACAATATCCACCTTTTCCTGTCAGATAACCATATGGCGAGAAGGAAAAAGAAAAAGGAAAAGAGACTGTGCTGTCCCACCCCTATCTGGTTCCTCCAAGGGGTTCCCGCTATCATGAGAAGCATCAGGACATTAAAGGTAAAGCTGTCGCTGTCCCTAAAAAAGGTCTGCCTTAAAAGAATGATGATAAGCCCGGTAAAGAGCAGGTTCAATAAGAGCCAGAGCATCCTTGCATACCCGTATGGAAGGATTGTCAGGGGGAAAAGCAGCATTAAAAGGCTCGGAAACTGATTTGCTTCCATTTTCTGGGGTGTTCCCGCTGCCTCGAATATGCTGTAATACTCCGCTGTGGGTCCTGTTTTGAGGATCCCCGAGGGCTCCAGACTTTCCTTATACGGATTGATACCGCTCCGTAAAGCAAGAGCGGCATCATACTGAAAATCCTGGCTGAATCTCAAAGCGTTCCTTGCACCCTGGAACACCGAAAGAGCAGCCATCAATATTAATATCAGGTAAACAGCTTTTCTGATGCTATTATTCATTAAACGCTTATTATTTAGCCAGCTTCTCTATGACTTCATCCCTGAGAGCGGTAAGCTTCTCTTCGGAATCTTCAAGGCTCGTTCCCTTTACGCCCATATAGAACTTGATCTTGGGCTCGGTACCCGAAGGACGCACGCAGCACCAGGAATTATTTTCGAGATCAAAGTAGAGAACGTTCGAGGAAGGAAGTCCTGTCTTCTTTTCTTCGCCGGTTTCCATATTGACTGCCTTATCAGCCTTGTAATCCCTGAATTCCCTGACCTTGAGGCCCACAAACTCCTTCGGCGGATCCTTCCTGATCCTCTCCATAATGTTCTGTATTTCAGCGGCACCGTCTATTCCCTTTAAGGTCACTGTGTGGATACCCTCTCTGAAATATCCGTACTTCTTGTAGATATTCAGCATCTGATCCCAGACGGTTATACCGTTCTTCTTGCACCAGGCCGCAACCTCCGCAAGGCACATAACCGCATCCACGGCATCCTTGTCCCTGGCATGTGTTCCGACGAGACAGCCGTAGGACTCTTCATAACCGAATACATAGCTATGGTTTCCCTTTTCCTCGAACCACTTTATCTGCTCTCCGATATACTTAAATCCGGTAAGCACCTCGATAAGGGTCTGATCGTATTCCTCAGCTATGGGATCTATCATATTCGAAGATACTATGGTTTTTATCACGGCTCCGTCGGAAGGAAGCTTCCCTTCCTTCTTGAGCTCCCTAATACGGTATTCGGCTATGAGGATCCCGGACATATTACCCGTGAAGGGCATATATTCCCCGGTAGCGGAATCCTTTGCATAGATACCGAGCCTGTCCGCATCCGGATCCGTTGCCATAACGATATCCGCATCCTTTTCCTTCGCAAGCTTCAATGCCAGGGTAAAGGCCTTCGGATCCTCGGGATTCGGATAGTCAAGAGTCGTGAAGTCCGGATCCGGCTCCTCCTGCTCCGGAACCACATATACATTCTCAAAGCCAAGCTCCTTAAGTACCCGGCGTACAGGCACATTCCCCGTTCCGTGGAAGGGTGAATACACTATCTTAATATCCTTCGACATCTCACGAATGATGTCCGGGTGAATGATCAGCTTCTTTAATTCCTCAATATAGATGTCATCAATCTCTTTCCCGATCACGTTGTAAAGACCCTTTGCCTTTGCTTCCCCGAGGTCCATGGTCTTTGCCTCGCTGAAATCCTTTATGGCTGCAACACAGTCCACGATATCCGTGTCTCTAGGAGAAGTGACCTGGGCCCCGTCCTCCCAGTATACCTTATAGCCATTATATTCCGGGGGATTGTGGCTTGCGGTCACCACGATGCCTGCCGTGCATTTCAGATGCCTGAGTGCAAAGGAAAGCTCGGGTGTAGGGCGGAGAGCATCAAATACATAGGCCTTAATACCGTTCGCTGCAAGGCAGAGAGCGGCGACATCAGCAAATTCCGGTGACATTCTCCGGCAGTCATAGGCAATGGCAACACCCTTATCCCCTGTTCCTTCCTTCAGGATATAATTTGCAAGCCCCTGGGTCGCACGTCTGACGGTGTATATGTTCATCCGGTTGGTACCGGCACCGATGACACCCCGAAGCCCTCCCGTACCGAATTCCAGATCCTTGTAGAACCTGTCCTCGATCTCAGCTTCGTTACCCCGGATACCCTCCAGCTCCTTTTTGGTATCCGCATCAAAATAACCGTCAGTCAGCCAGTATTCATAGCTTTTCATATAATCATTCATAAAAATACCACCCTTCTTTCCCGTATGTTACAAAAAACAAAGAACAAGATATTGTCTTTCCGCTAATTATAACACAATATCATCCCTTATTCCACGGACAGTTAAACTTCCCCGGAATAAACGCATCAATCGCCCCATCCGTATTGACTGCATATCCACAAGCAAACCCTGCGGAACGCGCTACGCCAAGCTCTCCGCCAACTGCGGCTAAGCCCGCAGGATATTCACGTAGGATTTCTGCCACCAGATGCGCTCAGCGCATCTAAACGGTGTCCAAAAAGTGCCACTGGCACTTTTCGTATATCCTGCGTGCCAATCCGCAGTAGGCGGCATATCTCGTCGGCGGTTCCGATAAAGGGTTATGCTTGTGGACACGCAGCCAACACGTTTTCTGGAGCGATTGATGCGTTTATCCTGCAAACGTCTCAGCCCGGTCGTCAGCCGGTATATGCATAAGCAGATTGATAGCGAGCGACTGCAGTTTTGCGCCGAAACGTGGCATCGCGAGGCAAAAGCGCTCTTTTTTTGCCGGAGCGATGTCCAGATGTTTCGGTGCAAAACAAAGGTAGAGAGCGTAATCTGCGATGCATATTCCGGATAAAGAACGGGCTATTGTACGACCAGCTTCCGGCCCGGTCGTCAGCCGGTATATGCATAAGCAGATTGATAGCGAGCGACTGCAGTT